>JAFSHE010000401.1 GCA_017440445.1 Oscillospiraceae bacterium
GCTGAAAAAAAGAGAAGAGATATTGATAAAGGATCAACCCGTGAGCAAATACAATAGGTATTTCGATATAATGAGAAAAAGCGCACATGAGCTTATTGAACAGGGGCGACAAGACGAGATTCTTCCTTACCTTGAAAGCGATAGTATATCTGTTCGTAGGGACGTTGCGGGACTTTTGTATAATTTATACCCCGATAAATGTCGGGAGGTGCTGACGGATATAAGTAAAATGTCTGTGCGAACAGGTTTACCACGGTGTTTCGGAAATGTCAGACTGTCAGCTTTATATGCATTGAAGATAGGTATTCCCAAAACCTATCCTTAAGGAGAAAGTAATGGACAATATAAAGATATACAGCAAACAAAACCGAATAGAAAAATCTCTTTTTGATGAGTTTTTTGCACTTATGGAGCAGTCATTTCCCACATCCGAGCGGCGTGATTACGAGGGCTTTTTTGCTGAGTTTGAGCACCCCTGCTTTCACAGCATCTGCTATCAGCCCGAAAGGCTTGCGGGAGTGCTGAATTACTATGATTTCGAAGATTTTATCTACATCGAGCATTTTGCGGTTTCGCCCGAGCTGAGAGGGCAGGGAACTGGCGCAGCGCTTATCGGAGAGATAAAGCGAATTGGTGAGGGAAAAAAACTGGTGCTTGAGGCGGAGCCGCCATCTGACGGAGATATTGCCTGCCGCAGGATAGGTTTTTACGAGCGTCTGGGATTTTCGCTTAATGAGTATGCATATATACAGCCGCCGCTTATCAAGGGGGAGCAGCCGATACCTCTTGTTATTATGTCCTTTCCCGAGAGGCTTTCTGAGAAGGAATACCTTGATATCCGCAGTGTATTGTATAGAGAGGTATACAGCGGCTGGAATGGATAAAATAAACAGACCATCGCACATTTTGCGATGGTTTTTGTCTGTAATGGCGAAAATGCTGTCAAGTGAATTAAAATTCAAAAAAACTGTTGAAAAAAGCTTGCGGTGGTGCTATAATCTGTAATTGATTTGAAAACTTGCGATAAAATGAGGTACATATATGTCCGCTTATGTCAGGAATATGACCGAGGGCAGCGAGCTTGGTCACATTGTCAGATTTACACTTCCGCTGCTTTTAGGAAATCTTTTTCAGCAGTTATATAATGTCGTTGATTCCGCAATAGTCGGAAGATTTCTTGGCAGTGATGCGCTTGCTGCGGTTGGCTCAACGGGTTCGATAACCTATTTTTTCTATTCGCTTTGCATAGGACTTGCGACGGGTGCGGGAATACTTATCGCACAGCGATTTGGTGCGAACGATATAGAGTCAGTAAAGCGACTGATTGCAAATTCTGCCTATGCATTGGGAGCGCTTGGAGTGGTTATAAGTATAATATCGGTGTTTCTTGCAGAGCCACTGCTGCAGCTTCTTGATACACCCGAGTCAGTGCTTGATACAGCGGTCGGATATATGCAGATAGCTTGTGCAGGTACTGTGGCAGTTGCCACATATAACTGGATAAATGCTGTTATGCGCTCTCTCGGTGATGCTAAAACTCCGCTTATTTTCCTTATAGTTGCCAGTATTACAAATGTGGTGCTAGACCTGCTGTTTGTCGTGACCTTTGATATGGGCGTAAATGGCGCTGCGCTTGCGACAGTTATCGCACAGGGAGTATCCGCCGTGGGAAGTATCATCTTCGCATTCCTGAAAAATCCTTGCTTCAGACTTCAGCGTGAGCAGTTTGTGCTTATTCCGCATATCTTTGTGAAGTGTTTTACTACGGGAGTTCCGATCGCACTTCAGAATGCGCTTGTTTCTGTATCTATGATAATGCTCCAGAGGACTGCTAACGGCTTCGGAGAGGATATTATGGCGGCATATACAGCGACTATGAGAGTAGAGCAGCTCGTGCAGCAGCCCTTTGCATCACTGAATGTAGCGATATCCACCTTTGCAGGACAGAATATCGGTGCAGGAAAGCCTGACCGTGCTGTAAAGGGATATCATAAAAGCGTGCTGACGGGATTTGTTTTTTCGATAGTTATGCTGGTGCTGTTCATGCTGCTTAGCTATCAGATAGTTGGAATATTTGTTGACAAGCCCGAGGTGCTTGAGATCGGCGAAGCGGCATTGAAGCTGTCGGCATTGTTCTATTTCCCGCTTGGACTTATCCATATAACCCGTGGAATGTTGAATGGTGCGGGCGATGTGGGATATGCACTGATAAACGGCATAGCTGAGGTAGTTGGAAGAATTGGCTTTGCAGCGATACTTGTAAACATCCCTGGGGTAGGATACTGGGCTGTCTGGGGAACCACCTGCCTCACGTGGGTGCTTACTGCTGTGATGAGCCTTATCCGTTACAAGGGCGGTAAATGGCGCAGTAAATTTAAGAGCGCAGAGTGATTTAAACACAACAAAAAGGGCGACCAACGGTCGCCCTTGCATTTTATTAATTCTATGTGATTATTAAGAGGAGATATCATATATCCATGATTATCTCCCGTGCGGTCTGCTCGTCTATCCTTACAGCAAAGTTTCCTTCTTCAAATTCCACAACATCACCAATGCCCTTCTGTATAACAAATCGGAGCTGACCGTTCTTCACCTTTTTGTCGGTGTACAGCTTTTTCACAAGCTTCTCTCTGTCTATGTAGTCGGGAATTTCGGTGGGGAGGCATGCCTTTTTCAGCAGGGCAATAACATCATCACGTTCAGCCTCTGTCATATAGCCGAGTTTGTTTGCAAGCTTTACCTCTGCAACAAGGCCGATAGACACTGCCTCTCCGTGGAGCAGCCTGTACTCGCTGACTGTTTCGATTGCACGTCCTACTGTATGACCGAGGTTAAGTATCTCACGAAGTCCGCTTTCTCTTTCGTCCTTCATTACTACCTCGTATTTTATTCTGCAGTTCTCATTTGCGATATGTTCGCAGGCGTCCTTTTCAATGTTGAGTATAGCTGTCATGTTTTCGTTGAGATAATCGAACAGCTCTCTGCTTGCTATGCAGGCATGCTTGATAGTTTCCGCAAGGCCGCTGTATACCTGCCTTGCGGGGAGAGTTTTCCATGCTGCGATATCAAGATATACCTTTTCAGGCTGATTGAAAAGACCTATCAGATTTGTTGCGAGGGAAGTATCCACAGCGGTTTTTCCGCCGACAGAAGCGTCAGCCGCCGCCAGCAGGGTAGTGGCATAGTTGATAAAAGGAACACCTCTGCCGTAAGTGCCTGCGAGGAATCCTGACAGGTCAGTTACAACGCCGCCGCCGACCGCTATGATACAGCAGTCCCTTCGGAAGCCCTTTTCAAGCATTGCGTCCTCGACCATTTCCTTGGTTTTGCGGGTCTTGCTTGTTTCTCCTGCTTCGAAAACGAACATATCAGCCTGATATCCGTTTTCTTTAAGCTTTTCGAGTATCTGTACAGCGTAAAGGTCCCTTACAATGCTGTCGGTAATAACAGCAAATTTCTTTATTCCGTCTACCAGACCATTTTTGATATCGGATATCAGCTTATCCTCAAGTCCGAAGCCTATCTCTATCTCATAGCTGTCATCAACTACTTTTTTTAGTTCTACGTTAAAAGTACTCATTATATATCTCCCTGCTGCAAATAAATTTTCCATTTAATTATATCACTAACCGTAAAGATTGTCAATGAAAAACGAAACCGCTTTCGTGAAAGTACGAAAGCGGCACATATTTTTTGTAGATAAAACTTTATTCCTTCATGGAGTTAAGTATCTTATATAGCAGCTCATAAAGTTTTAAAGCTTCGTCAGGCTCCAGTTTTACACATGACGCAACGCCTGCAGGGACAGATACTGCTTGTTCACGCAGCTTTTCGCCCTCGCTTGTTATTCTGATAAGCAATACACGTTCATCCTCTGTTGAGCGGGTACGTCGGACAAACCCCTTTGCCTCAAGGCTTTTCAGTACGGGAGTAAGCGTGCCTGAGTCGAGAAATAGTATTTGTCCCAGTTCTTTTACGCTGATCTCCTCTTTTTCCCATATTACCATCATCGTGATATATTGTGTGTAAGTTAGTCCAATTGCGTCAAGATGTGGTCTGTATTGCTTTATTATCTCACGGGAGGCAGCATAAAGCGGAAAACATATTTGATTTTTCAGCATCAGGCTTTCATATTCTTTGTCCATAGCTACCTCCGACAAAATGTATAATTAATTGAATATATCCGAATAGGTCAGGACGATATTTGTCCGACATAAACAGATGTTTGCAAAGTATGATCATATTGATTATAACACAAATCAGTAATTATTTCAATCACATAGCGTGCAATTCATTAAATGCTCTGCGTACAGCAATAGCAAGCTGGTCGGTGCAGGAGGTCGGACGTCTGCCGCAGGTGTTGCCAAGAAGCTTTTCCTCAATATCCTCTACTGTTGCACCCTCAAGAAGCTTTGATATAGCCTTGAGATTTCCGTTGCAGCCACCTGAGAAAGAAATGTCGCTGATGATGTTATCATTGATATCAAATGAGATTAGCTGTGCGCAGGTGTTTTCAGTTTTGTATTCGTAACGCATTACAGACACTCCTTTATTTTGTCTTTCAGTTTTTTCATATCTGTAGGTTCAAAGCGTGCAACTATATCGCCGTTTCTGTTTATGAGGAACTTTGTGAAATTCCATTTTATATTTCCGTTGTTCTTATAGTTCTTATCGTTCTTTTTAACAACTCCTGACAGCATTATTCCCATAGGTGACATACCAAATCCCTCAAAGCTTGTGTTTTCGGTAAGCCATTTGAACAGGGGAAGTGCGTTCTCGCCGTTTACATCCACCTTGGAAAACTGAGGAAAGGTAATACCGTATCTGCCTGTGCAAAACGAATGTATCTCCTCATCATCGCCTGGTGCCTGTTCTCCGAACTGATTACAGGGGAAATCAAGGATCTCCAGACCTGAATCTTTAAATTCATCATAGATATCCTGCAATTCATCATACTGCGGGGTGAATCCGCAGCCTGTTGCTGTGTTGACAATAAGAAGTATCTTTCCTTTATATTCAGAAAGTGATACCATGCTGCCATCCTGTGTTTTAGCGCTGAAATCATAAAAATTCATAATGTACCTCCATAGATTTGAATAAATTAAATTGAGATCAACTGAATAATATCATAAAATCATCAATTTGTCAATAGTCATTTCTGAAAAAATGATGAAAAAAGCCGAAGGATGTGTTGCCTAAATCATCCTTCGGCTGAATTTATTCGTTTATTCTTATAACATCTGTGCTGTTTTCAGTTGTCAGATTACCGTTCTTACTTCCGATAGGGAGCACCTCGCTGGCAAGGAAGCAGAAATCAAGGCTGCTTTCCTTGATAAATACATCGCCACTTCCACTGATATCACCGATACCTGAAACAGAGCCACCTTCGCAGTAGAGAGATACGTTACTTGATATCACGCTGCAGTTGAGTGAGCCACGACGGCTTCCTATGCAGTTTACGACACGTCCGTGCATATCGCCTGTGAATGTGCCGTTTTCCATCATAATACGACCATCACCAATATTTATCGTACCAATTGCACACAGATTAAGACCTGAGAATATAGCGTCCAGCGCATAATTTGCCATATAAATATCGGTCTTTCCTGTAAGCGAGCCTATTCCCAGCGCATTTGATGCGTTGAGTTCTATACGGCAGGCACAGTTTAATATATCGATAATACTGTCGCCCTCAAAGTTACCTATGCCCACACAGTTTCCGCCAGAGCAGGATATGCTTATATCTCCGCTTAGGATGCGGATAGCTCCTCCGATGTTGCTTTTACCGCCGCCTATCGCGATGGAGTTTTCACCATTCGTTTCGATGGTAAGCTTTCCGGAGCTTTCAACAATAATATTACCCGGTATATTGTCCTTATCTGTTCCGATACCAAAGCTGTTAGACATCTCTGCATGAATGTACAGTGAGCCGTTTCCTAAAAGATGAAGCTTTGCACCTTTTGGGACATGTATTCCTCTGAAGATACATTCATTATTGCCTTCAAGGTACATCTCCACATCTGCGTCAGGACCGATATCTATGCACTGGTCATGTTTTTCGGTAATAAAGCATGCATTTCTGAGAGTGAGTCTGGTCTTAAGCTTTTCCTTGACGGTAACTGTGATATTGTATCTGGTATCTCTTTTACCCTCAATTGTTATATTATCATTCTCAATGAATATGGAATTGTAATGCTCCTGAGAAAGCCTGCTAAGATCAACGACCTCATCTGCCTCAGGATGATAAACCTTTGCGATGTCATCAGAGAAGAGTCTGTTGATATCTGCTATCTCATTTTTCAGTGCGTCGGTTATCTCATGAAGGGCAAAGGGCTTAGGCTTTGAGATATAATAACCCTGTATAAGGTCACTACCCAGGCGCATCATCATTACAAGCTCCTCGGAGGTTTCTACACCCTCGGCAAGGGCGGAGAAGCCATTCTCGTGGATAAAGTTTATCAGGCTTGTGACAAGCTTCTGTACCTTAGGCTTACTGTCGATACCTTCGATCAGTGAACGGTCGATCTTTACATAGTTAGGATCATATCTTAGGAGATTTGTGGTGTTTGAGTATCCTGTGCCGTAATCGTCGATAGCAAGCTGCATGTTTGAACGCTTTATTCTGTCGTGGATTATGGCGATCCTGTCGTTGTCAAGCTCAGTCTGCTCTGTCATTTCGATAACGACTTTTTCCATCAGCTCCCCGTAGTCCTGTACAAGGGCTTCCCAGTCAGCCGATGAAAGAATATGCGCAGGTATGGAATTTACAAACAGCTTTCTGTCTTTGAATATGTTCTGATTATCGCTTATGAATTGTAATGTGTTACGAAGCGTTGCTTTCTCAATATCGTACATCCTGCCGAGCTTTGTAGCCGCACCGAGTATCTCCAGCGGGAACATATTTATGCTCTTGTCAGTGCGCATGAGTGCTTCGTATGCTACGATCTCGCCTGTTCTTGCACTTACTATGGGCTGGAAATGATATCTGAACAGATTGTTGTCAATAAGCCTTGTAAAACGACGCATGTTGTCGTACTCTGTTTTCTGCTGCTCATATCTGTCGTCGGAGTACAGGCAGATGCTTCCTGTACCCTTTTCGGTAGCGTCAAACAGCGTGAATTCCGCAGAGTGCATCCTCTGTGACGGGTGATGCATATCAGCAGCGCAGCCCGCAGTAAAAGTAAATCCTCTGCTGCGACCGTTTTCGTCCTGCATTCCGATTTTCAGAGCTTTCTGCAGATTTTCAAGATATTCCGTTTTGTTATCGCTGAAGTCAGGTATGTATAGCCAGAATCGCTCCTTTGATGCGGGTGCGATAAGTGCCTTTTCAGGCAGAGCGGCAAACAGCACAGAAAGAGCATCGGAAATATCAGATGATGACAGCTTTGGATTTCCATATTCCTCTATCTGAATAAGTACAAGAAGTGACAGTGCCGTGAAGTTTGACATCTCCGAAATAAGACGTGCCTGTGTGCAGAGTGGCAGAGTGTTGTCAAGCTCCGATGTCATTTCGTTGCGTATGCGGATAAAGCCAGCTGTGATATTGTCATTTTCCTTAGCAATAATGACCTGGATAGCGTCTATGTCTTTTTGCTCGGACAGCGTTTCGATAAGCTGAGATAGCTCGTCGTATGTAGGAGTATGGTCAAGGTCTGCAATACGCCTTGAGTTTCTGTCAGTTTCGGCAGTTTTTCCCCTGTGGTCAAGCAGAAAGGCGCCTATGTCAGGGACAGATTTTGTAAAATCAGTCCATGCAGAGCCAAAAAGTGATTGCCAGAGGGCGGTGTGTGTCGTATTCAAATAATCAACTCATTTCATCAGATTGAAGTAATAACCCAATTTAAGTATATAATATTCTCAAAAAAATGTCAAGTAAACTGGTGTGTTTTTGGCACAGTTTCACAATAGAAACCGCATAATAACGGCATTATGCCGATATGTTAATCATTTATCAGACCAGCCAGTAAAAATACAGCAGGAGAGTTCCAGTATATAGTTATCTCGTTGAGTGAATAGCATCTGAAATCATCTGCAAAGCACTTCATCGGAGGGGTATCTTCGGGGATGAGTACCCGTGCATGAGGATCGTTTCTGCCACGGTTTGCACCACCGCTCACCATTCCGGGGATACATTCCTCTATTCCATCTGCATGAGTAGGGCGAAGATGCGGATAGTTGATCGGGTGTGTGCTGATCCCGCTGACATAGCTGTATCCTGTCGCATTCACGCCAAGCAGGTAATGAAGCTGTGCCTCAGCATATTTTCTGAACCTGTTTGTGTTCCCAAGAATATCAGCGATAAGGAAGGTCATTCCGTTTTTTAGTATAGCCATGTTGCTGCCCCAACCGTACCATTCAGGCAGCAGGGAAGCGCCATAGCCGCATTTGTCGCTTACTTCGGAGAGATAATATGCGTGGTTGATAACTCCTTGAGTAAGCTCTTTTTTCAGTTCGTTGTCGCCTTTGTCGCTCAGAATATATGCAAGGCTTCCAAGGCCTCCCACATCGGCATAACCAAGCGAAGTAAGGCTGAAATCCTCCGTTTTAAGAATACGTAGTGCATTGTGAAATCTTTCCTCACCTGTAATTGAAAACAGCTCTGCCGCCGCCCAGAAGCGATTGTCACGGTCATTACGCTCGCCGTAGCCACCTGTGGTACATTCATTTCGGTTTTCAAACAGATAGTCGGGATTATGTTCAAGCCACTCATAGCTTTTCAGAGAGGCGTTAAGCAGTATATTGGCATATTCCTTGTCAAAGTCTTTGTATACAGATGAAGCCAGTGCGAGCACAGCAGCTGTATCGGCGGTAGCCATAGAGGATGGCGGAAGCAGATAGAGTTGTTCCTTGTCGTCCTCGGGCATTACAAAGCCTGCATGTCCCTTGGTAGTGAGCTTGTGGTAAACAGCACCGTCTGCCCGCTGCATTTTCATTATCCAGTCGAGTTCTATCCTGCACTCAGCAAGGATATCGGGGAGCATACCGCCGCTTTCTGGGATATTGAGCGACTGCTGAATAAATCGCTTCGGGAACATCTTGTATGCATACAGCAGATGAGCAAGTGCGCATGCGCCAGCAGTGACGTATCTTCCGTAATCGCCTGCGTCATGCCAGCCACCGCATACATCCTTTGAAACGCTGTTGTCGTCCCATTCGATAGCGTTTTCGGTATGGCATTTTCCATGTGCGAATTTCCCTGCGTGCTTTTCTGAAAGCCCACATCCGCAGCGCAGGAAATAGAATGCCTTTGTAACTGCGTCAAAGCATTCGGAGTAAACATTTTCCCCGATATCAAAAGGAAAGGACTGTTCTCCGTTATCAAGAGAGAGTCTGTATCTTCCGCTTTCAGTAAGCGCAGAAAAATCTGCAATATACACCTCGTCACCCGAGGCTTCGTCATGACCGAAGTATGTTGTTTTTCCATTGTATACAGTTTCGCCGCTGTCGGAAATTATCGAGAAATCTGCTGCCGGAACGGTCATAACCGCCTTTTTTTCCATCTGCGGAAGATATCCTGCCTGGTCAATGAAGATATGCTGTTGTTTGATATTCATGGCGCACCTCATGTGTTGGAAATATTTTCTTGATACGATTATAGACGATTTATTACGATATGTCAATACATAATTTTAGACGAATAAAAAAGATCCGACATTTCACGACGGATCTTTTTTATTAAGATGTGGCAGAAATCTCTGTTCTCAGTTGTTTTGAATACAGAGGAGCTTATTTATTTTCGGCAAAAAAGTCGTTTATGATCTTTTCAGCAGTTTCTCTGCCGAACCATCCCTTGCCCTCATATTTACCGCTGTAAAGCCTGCGAAGGTCGCTTTTTTCTTTCTCTGAAAGCTCTGAAAAATCGCTGATATCTCTGTTTGACGTAACGGCCACAAGCTTGTGATCGTTGTCACAGCGAAGAAATACACCGATGACGGATATTTCAACCTCGTCGCCGAGTTCAAAATCAATATGGGTCATTATGTATACATCAAGATGCGGTGATGGCGGAGTGCCTGACTCCTTTATCCATCCATAGGGCTGTTTGACGTTTTTTACATACCCAAGGCTGTCACAGTCCTTTGCGATAAAAGAATTTGTTTCGGGGATGTATTTCATCCTTTTCTGATATCTGAATGTCTGTTCTATCACCGCAGTAAATTTCATAATGACCTCCGTTTTTAGTCCTTGAATACCAGCTTTCCGGGTTCTGTTGCTGAAGCTGCAACCAGCTTTGCGAACAGCTCCTGATATCTTACCGTACCATCTCCGAGGAGGACTGCGCCTGCTCTGAGATATATGGGGATGTCTGTTCCGTTGAAGCTGATGGTATTTCCGTTCTGAGAAAGCACCTTCTGCGCAACAAGCTCGACCTCAGCTCTGTCAGAAAGACCAGTAACCATCACGAATTCATCTCCGCCGATACGGAACATCACCATGTCATCTGTGCATGCTTCATCTATTCTGCGCAGACATTCAAGTATTACCTTGTCGCCTGCCTCAGAGCCATAGTTGTTGTTTATATCCATTAACCTTGCAGTGTCAAAGCTGATTATGTATGTGCCTTTTTTTCCGCTGATGTAATCGTACAGCTCCGAAATATCAAATCTGTTTGTCATGATAAGCTCTCCTTCGTACATTGTGTGTCTGGGGAAGTCAAGCTTAGGACAAAGTCCCGAAAACCGCCACTCTTTTCGGTATACGGTGGGAGTCATGCCCCATAGCCTTGAGAACGCACGTGTGAACGCCTCAGCAGAGCCGTAGCCGTATTTCATGGCTATCTCAAGCACAGAAAGCTCACCTGTATGAAGCTCCTGCGCTGCCTTTGTCAGCCTTCGGCGGGTGATGTAGTCGCCCACGCTCCTGTGGAATATATATCTGAACATCTTCTGAAGCCCCGAGAGTGAGCAGCAGGCAGCACGTGCGCAGTCCTCCTGTGATATCTCGTCAGAGAGATGATTTTCTATGTATTCCAGTGCGTCGGTCAGTGAGCGTATTTTATCTGCGTTCATAAATTCCCCTCGATTCGGATAGTGTAACGTTACGATTATAGTATAACATCCTTTTAATTATTTGTCTTGATTTTTTGAGTAAAAAAAATAACTTGGTAACAAAACGGTTACAATTGATTACAGTATGATTAAAATAGATTACAGTTTTGTAATAAATATTGACACATAAATTTCAGCGTGCTAAAATGTAGCTGGAAACAATATCA
>JAFSHE010000044.1 GCA_017440445.1 Oscillospiraceae bacterium
TAAATATGACACCTTCCGCTACATGGGCAAGATCGAAAAGATAGTCGGAATGACTATTGAAGCAAGCGGTCCCACCTGTAATATCGGTGATGTGTGCCGCATATATTCAAAGGATATGGCGTCTTTTGTCAACGCAGAGGTTGTGGGCTTCAATAAGGAGAACATCCTGCTGATGCCTTACACCGAGATAGAGGGTATCGGTCCCGGAAGTATCGTTGACAATACCGGCGACAAGCTGATGCTGAGAGTCGGTAACGAGCTTATCGGACGTATCGTTGATGCAACGGGAAATCCCCTTGACGGAGGCGAACAGCCCAACTGTCCTGATACTATATCGATCACAGGTATTCCTGTAAACCCGTTCACAAGACCACCTATTAAAGAAACTATCGAGCTTGGCGTAAAGGCCATCGATGGTATGCTTACAATGGGTAAGGGACAGAGAATGGGCATATTCGCAGGCTCCGGTGTCGGTAAGTCCACACTGATGGGTATGATAGCCCGTAAGGTAAAGGCAGATGTCAATGGTATTGCACTGGTAGGAGAGCGAGGCCGTGAGGTGCGTGAGTTTATCGAGCGTGACCTTGGTCCTGAGGGTATGGCACGTTCTGTACTGGTGGTTGCGACCTCTGACCAGCCCGCCATGATGAGAAGTAAATGTCCGCTGACGGCGACAGCCATTGCGGAGTACTATATGAAGCAGGGTAAGGACGTCCTGCTCATGATGGACAGTCTTACTCGTTATGCAATGGCATTACGTGAGGTAGGTCTTTCCGTCGGAGAGCCTCCAATAGCAAGAGGATATACGCCTTCGATATACAGTAATATGCCTAAACTCCTGGAGCGCGCAGGAAATTTCCCCGAAGGCTCCATTACAGGAATTTATACCGTACTGGTTGAGGGTGACGATACCAATGAGCCTATCGCAGATACCGTTCGAGGTATCATCGACGGACATATCATCCTGTCAAGAAAGATCGCTGCGCAGAACCATTATCCTGCGATAGATATTCTCCAGAGCGTCAGCCGTCTTATGTCGGAGATAGCCTCTCCCGAGCAGAAGCAGGCTGCGGGTCAGCTGAGAAATCTGCTGTCACTATATACAAACAATCAGGACCTTATATCCATCGGCGCATATAAACATGGCACAAACCCTGCGCTTGATGAGGCGATAAGGAAGATAGATAAGATAAATGAGTTTCTGATGCAGAGGGTGGACGATTCCATCAGCTTTGATGAAACTGTAAAGCTGCTGATACAGGCAGTAAGCAACGAAAAGTAACGCAAGGGTGATATTTGATGAAGAAATTCCAGTTTACGCTCCAGAAGCTTATGGATTTCCGTGAGCAGGAGCTTGACCGTCAGAAAAACACTCTCAGCGCACTTCGTGGCGAGCTTGTGAAGATAGAGGAGGCCACTGCGGAGCTTCGCAGGAAGGTATATTCCGAAAGTGCAGACCTTGAAAGAGTTTGTGCGAGTGGAGCGCAGGCCTATGAGATATCAATGCGAAATAGGTACATAGTTACACTTCAGCAGGAGATACATCTCAAGGAGCAGCAGGCAGTTGAGAAGCAGGCCGAGATAGAAAAACAGCTTGGCGTGGTGGTAGAGGCCACAAAGGATGTAAAGACCCTTGAAAAGCTGGAAGAAAAGCAGCTTGAGGAGTATAAGGCTCTTGAAACTAAGGAAAACGAGCAGTTTATTGAGGAGTTCGTTTCCGGTGCCGCAATAAGAAACGGCACTTGATATGCTATCATGGCGAAAGCCTTGATATATACTATTCTAATATAAGGAGGTGAAAGAAGAATATGGCAGTATCAATGAATGCAGGATTTATGCGAAGCGACTACATGATATCCGACGCAGCAATCCCCATGAGGATGGAGGAGCTTGAACAGCTTGAGCAGAGCGCAAAGTTTTCCGAGATACTTGGTGAGATAGGCGATACTCCCGTAAAGGAAGTGCAGTCTGCACAGGATACCGAGGTCGAAAGTAATGTTGTTTCTGAAGCGGATACTCCTGTAACTGAAGGTGTTGCAGTTGATAGTGAAGGTGCCGCTGAAAAGGTAGTCCTTACTAAGGCAGAGCTGAAAGATCTTGCAAGAAAAGTAGTGCGTGGTGAGCTGAAGCTCAGCGAGATACCTGAGGAGCTTAAGACAGACGCTCTGTTGATGGTCATTGCGATGATGCTTATGGGAATTCCCGAGGACGAGATACCTGCACTTCAGGACGCACCCGAGGGCGATATTACTGTTGCAGTAGGCGCAATTGAACCTGAAAAGACGAAATCTGACAAGACCCCCGAGCTTAACGAGCTGCTGCTGAAGTTTGCAAAGACACAGCAGGAGGCAGATAAGATCGAAGAAACATCAGAGAGCGATGCTGGAGTACCTGCACAACCTGAGGACATTATGTTAAAACAGGTGGATGCGAAACGATCCGAGCATCTTGCAGAGGTAGCTGTACCGGTACAGGTACAGGAAATACCAGAGGCAGATGTAGTGCAGGAAGTTGAAAAGCTCAGTACCGAGCCGACACCGATCAGCAAAGAGGTCGAGCATATCTCTTTTGACAGTGTGACCGAAACCGAACAACAAGAGATTACAGCCCTTGCAGGTATGGTGACAGATGATACCATCAAGGTAGAAGGTACATCACAGCCTGTTAAGACAGATGCGAATGTGCAAAATGCAGTGGCTGAACCCATAGCAGCAGTACAGATGCCCACAGGATCAGCACAGGCGCATACAAGCGAAAACAATGGCTTTGGTAAAAATGAGAATCCAACTACTGCGGCGAATGTTCAGACCACAGTTACAGAGCGTGTAAATGACATCAGCGAGGAATTCGTGGATATCAGACGTATCGTATCCGATGTGACTGTAAAAACGACTGAGCCACAGAAGCAGACAGATGTTCAGAACACTGTTGAAGTAAGCTTCGGGTCAAACGACATGCAGAGAAGCAGACTTGTTGTGAAGTCGGATGAGCTGAACATGCTGAAGAATGCGACTGCACCCGTAGCAGATGATACCGCAGACGAGCTTAACGTACTGACACAGAATGTACCGCAGACAGAGATATCTGAAATGCCCATGGTATTCACAAGAAGTGACGGTAGTGAGGTTTCTGTAAAGCCTTCAGAGGTCCTTGAACAGGTAACAACAGGTATTATCGAGCATGCCGAAACTGTTACTGACGGTAAGACGGAATACAGCATCACGCTTACTCCAGAAGACCTTGGAAGCATCACTGTAAAGCTTACAAAGGCGGCTGATGGTGCGCTTACAGTAAGCATCGCAGCGGATAATGCGAGAACACAGCGCCTTTTAGAGGAAAGCGGTCTGGCTATCCAGAACAGCCTGCGGCAGAACGGTATCGAGCTTGAGTCCTGGCAGACAGTAAACGAGTCACAGCAGGAGAACAGAGCACAGGATTATCAGGGCAGCAGCAAAAATCCTTATTATCAGGAGGAGAATGACTCCGAAAACAGCGACGCTGATGATAACAGCTTCGCAGAGCTGATATCAGCTATGTAAATCTTAACGAAGGGAGAAAAGAAGATATGTCTGATGCAATCAGCTTTCTGACCAGCAGCGAGCAGATACAGGCGAATTACGAGAAGTACAAGGATAAATTCGAGGATTCCACAGCGGAGCTTGTAAATTCCGAGACCTTCCTTAACCTGCTTGTAGCGGAGATGACAAACCAGGACCCTCTGGAGCCTACCTCCAATACGGAGTTCGTAACTCAGATGGCTCAGTTTACATCGCTTCAGTATGCACAGGATTCTAGTAAGTACGCAGAAGCAAATTACGCATCCTCACTGGTCGGCAAGACAGTAACCGCATCTAAGATGGATGGCAGTAAGCAGATAACCAAGACCGGCGTTGTTGAGCAGGTAATGAAGAACGGCGACACTTACACACTCATGATAGGTGGAACAAAGTTTGAGCTTTCTCATGTAACATCCGTTGATGCAGCGGCAGGTAGCGCAGGCTCTGACAGTAATACCATTTCCACAGGTACGGCACTTGGCGATACTATCGCAAGGGCATCCATGATGATCGGTATGCAGGCTACAATAAGCGAAAAGCAGGAGCAGGGTGTAAAGACAGAAACAGGTATCATTGAGTCTATTCAGGTCAAGGACGGAGTAGTAAATGTTGTTATCGGCGGAAACGCATATAAGCTTTCCGATGTAACAGAAGTAAAGTACCCCACAGTTGAAGTTCCCGATGTGGATACTGACAACAAGACCGAGACCGAAACACAGCCCGAGCAGGAAGCAACAGAGGCAGTTACAGGTACTGAAACACATCCCGTTGAAGAAGAACAGTTTTCACCCGAGGATCAGGCCTTACTGGATCAGCTTTTTGAAATGCTTGAACAGGAGCAGGGCGATGAGCAGATCGACGAGGATATTCAGGATCTTGAAGATGACATCGTAACAGACGAGGTATAAGAGATTAAGCACGGAGGCTGAAAATTATGCTGATAAGCGAGTATTTGGCGCTTCGCAATCAGATCAGCGTTACCACAGGAACTCCTGTTGCCAATATTCCGACAACAGCACCGCAGGAGGCGGAGCAGGGCGGTTCATTTGCAGCGGCATTACAGGAGAAGCTTGCAGAAAAGCAGGCAGGCGTGGAGTTTTCAAAGCATGCCATACAGCGTCTTGAAGAAAGAAGCATTGATCTTGCTGAAGGAAACACTCTTGAACGACTTAACAAGGGCGTTGAGATAGCAGCAGACAAGGGCAGCAACGAAACACTAGTTCTTGTGGATCAGACGGCGTTTGTTGTAAGCGTCAGAAATAACAAGGTAATAACCACACTCTCTCACGAAGATCTGAGAGGAAACATTTTCACAAACATAGATTCGACCGTTATAATATGAACGGACCTTTACAGGAATTCATGCGGGAGTTCCGAATGAACTGTCGCAGACGGTTGATCTGATCTATTCACTATGGAGGTCACAAAATGGTAAAATCATTATACACAGGCGTATCAGGCCTTAAGACACACCAGCAGAAGATGGA
This sequence comes from Oscillospiraceae bacterium, assembly GCA_017440445.1. The sequence continues at coordinate 5,045 of JAFSHE010000044.1, forward strand.
CGTTATCGGTAACAACATCGCTAACGTAAATACAACAGGCTACAAGACAAACGTTGTTACATTCTCTGATGTTTATTATCAGACAAAGAAAACACCCACAGGAACATCCGCTACACTTGGTGGTACAAACCCCATGCAGGTTGGTTATGGTGTTCAGATGAATACAACTACACCTAACATGACACAGTCCGGATTTACTTTCTCCGATAGCATCTATGATATGGCTATTGATGGTGAGGGCTTCTTCCAGCTGATGGATGGTCAGGGAAATACGCTCTACACAAGAGCAGGTATTTTTAATATTGATGAAGAAGGTTATCTCGTAAACGCAGACGGTTTCCACGTTCTCGGTGTTACAGGTAATTCTGAGGGTCAGTCCGCAGGCTCTGAGATAATCAGAATCACACTTCCTGATACAGAGGCTAAGTGCTCATCTGCTACAAAGGAGATAAACGGTACAGATGTAACTATCTCTGTTTCCGCTCCTTCCGATAACACAGATATGTCTCTCACATTCACAAATTCTACATACCCCTATGCAACATTCTCCAATGGTATCCTTAACGTGTTCTTCAACATGGATAAGCAGTACCAGTCTGATGTTGATTTTGAGAACGCTATTACAGAGGCTATCAACGCAGGTGGTGTTACACTTCCCGATGACGTTGAGATAAAGTTTGAGTTTGCTACTGTTCCCGATGACCCCGAGGCAGTTATTGCAACAAACGAGATCGAGGCTTGGAACTTTGCTACCACATCTGCTTCCGGCGAGAATCGTTGGGAATACACTTATACAGACCCTGTTACAGCTGCTACCGAGATCAAGTATGCTCAGATCGGTTTTGATACAGATGATCTGAAGCAGGATGATATTCCTGTAACCATTACGTATTCCGATGCAGATTCTGCAACTAAGATACTTGCTGCTCCTACCGTTGCTGATGATGGAACCATAACTGGTGAATGGCAGATACAGCTTTGTAGCGTATCTACTTCCTCTGAGATAAACGAGGCAATAAAGAATTATATTGAGGAGCAGGCTCTTCTTGATCCTCCTGTTACTGTTCCCAATCTGAAGTGTACAAGATTTGTTATGCCCTCTGATTCTGCTAACAGAGCGACAGCAATAGCTGCTATTCCCACAGTGAATGTAAACGGTACAGATGTTCAGGGTATCGCACTTGATGGTACAGATGAAGGCTCTCTTGGTCTTAAGGTAGCAGCTACAGAGCCCGGCGAGTATGCTAATGACTACAAGATCACTTTCGCATACTCCTCTAGCTATGGCAAGACAAAGGCTGTATGGGATGAGAACAACCTTACCATCACAGTATGCAACGATACAACACTTGCTGATATCAACGAGCAGATCGAAAAGGTTGCAAACGGCGACAAGGAGAAGCTGCTTGTTCTCAGCGGAATGGCAGAGCTTAACTCCATGAATGCTGCTCAGCGTGAGGCACTGTTCGGTGCTAACCCCTCCGTATCTCTCGGCGGCGGTAAGGACAGCTTCTATACAGAGGTTGCAAAGTCCCTTACCACCTTCAATCTGACAGACGGACGTCAGGGCGAGCCTCAGACATATATGAACCTTGAGAACGTAACAGTTCAGCAGGATGGTACGATCATTGGCTACCACGCTGTTCACGGATATATGACACTCGGACGTATCGATATCGCAACATTCGATAACCCCAATGGTCTTTCCGCTATCGGCGGTACGATCTTTGCTGAGTCCGTTGCATCCGGTCAGGCACAGGTGGCAATTGCAGGTCAGGACGGCGCAGGCGAGGTAGTTTCCGGCGCACTTGAGATGTCCAACGTTGACCTTGCTCAGGAGTTCACAGACATGATCACCACACAGAGAGGTTATCAGGCTAACTCCAGAGTTATCACAACATCCGATACAATGCTTGAGGAGCTTCTCAACCTCAAGAGATAATTAGTTAAGGCAGGCTAGTCCTGCGATGAATGATTAACGCTTTCAGTCCCCGCTTTACGGGGCGGGGACTGTTATACGTTAGGGGTATATTATGATATTTCTTACAAAGCTTGACGGAAAGGAGTTCCTGTTAAATGAGCTTCTTATCGAGACCGTCACTGAAACTCCGGATACGGTAATAGCACTTTCAAACGGACATACCTACATAGTCCGTGAGAGTATGAAGGAGCTTCAAGCAAAGATACTTGAATACAACAGGAATCAGCGCCGCCGCACACTGCGGCACCGTTCATCGGACGGCGAGGACCTTTAATATAAAAGCCGTGGACAAGCCGATGTGCTGTCCCCGAAAATGACATTATATGTACTTTACATACAGAAAAGCGAGGGATATATTTTGAATTTATCACTTATCATAGGCTGGGTAATTGCATTCGGCCTGGTAGTTTTCGGTATCTTTGACGGTGGTGAGATAAGCACGTTTATCCACGTGGCTTCGCTGGCTATTACAGTGGGCGGTACACTTGGATGTCTTATCGCCTCTTTCCCGTTGTCCTATCTTATTGGTGTGCCTAAAAAGTTTGTTATGGCTCTTATGCCGAAGAAATACAAGCCCGAAAAGTACATTGATGAGATCGAGGAATATGCAAAGATCGCAAGAGGCCGTGGTCTGCTGGCACTTGAAGAAAGCGCTAACAACTGTAAGGACCCCTTTATGAAGTCTGCTCTTATGCTTATCGTTGATGCAAATGATGCGGATAAGGTACGCGGTATGCTGGATGACGCGATCAACTTTATGGTAGAGCGTCATGAAAACGGACGTGCATTCTTTGAGAAGGGAGTCGGTGTATTCCCTGCGTTCGGTATGCTTGGTACGCTGGTAGGTCTTATCAACATGCTGAAGAACATGACCGACTCAAGTGGTCTGGCTTCAGGTATGTCTACGGCGCTTATCACTACATTCTATGGTTCGTTGTTTGCTAATGTTCTTTTTGCTCCTGTTGCAGCTGCTTTAAAGAACACTCACGAGGATGAACTCCTCTGTATGCAGATAATCGAGGAGGGAGTTCTTGCTATTGCGGCAGGCTCAAACCCCAGATACATACGTGAAAAACTGGAATTTATGTTACCTAAGAGTAAAAAGAAGGCAGAATCTTCCGGTTCTTAAAAGTTTTTTTGCAAAATCTTAAAAAAAATTCAATAAAGGGTTTGCAAAATCCGCAAATATATGTTACAATAATATAATAGGTGTGGTTTGTTTCACGCCTGTTAGGAAAAGGAGGCGCGTTTATGGCTAAGTTACAGAAGAAGCCGCAGGAAAACCATGATAATGACTGGCTGTCTACATATGGCGACATGGTTACGCTGCTGCTGACATTCTTCGTAATGCTATACGCATCCTCAAGCCTTGATGAACAGAAATGGCAGTATATTTATCAGGCGTTTCAGTCTCATGGCAAATATCTTAATGAGTATATAGATCATCCGAATCATACAACTGACGAAGGTAGCTATGTAGAAGACGAGGAACCTTCACAGTCAGGTGGTCAGGGTACGCAGCCCCAGAGCTTTGACAGGCTTTATCAGTACCTTTCTGAGTATGTTGAGGATGAGGAGCTGTCTGATGCAATGTCTGTATCAAAGGATGCAGCTCACATTTATATAAGATTTAACAGTGGTGTGTTCTTTGAGGGCAACAGTGCAGTGCTTACTGAACAGGGTAAGGATATAATCGATGGTATCTCTCCCGGTCTTAAGGCTGTAAAGTCCTCCATACAGACATGTACCGTAAGCGGACATACAGCGCAGGGCGTATCTCCCGTTAATGACTGGGATCTTTCTTCGGGACGTGCGTGCAGCGTTGTAAAGTATATGGAATTTCTGCACGTACTGGATACAAGCCAGTTTGAGGTCGAGGGCGCAGGTCCCAACAAGCCTGTCGCTGATAACTCTACCGAGGAAGGCAGAGCTCAGAACCGCCGTGTTGAACTGGTGATACTGAGAAACGACCTTGATATGACAGATCCTGAGGTTATCAAGGATATACTCGCTCACGATTACGGTCTGACTACCGACCAGATAGATCCTGGTGCTCCCAATGAGGATTCTAATAAGCTTCCTGATGGTTCCGCACAGGGCGTTATAGACTTTATCGAGTCGCTGTACCCGAGTGGCGGAGAGATCTCCAGCGAGGGTATGACAGGTCCGTTTATTTATGACGAATTTGAAAGCTTCTTAAAGAGCGACGATGCTGAAACGACGGATTCAGGCGCAGACAGCGCAGCTGAGTCCGCATCGGACAGCTCTGCCGCAGAATAACAGAGATATATAACTGATCCGAGGGGGGATTCCGATGGCTGACGTTCTGACGCAGGCGCAGATTGACGAAATGCTGAAAAGCGTTGCAGCCGGAGCGGCTCCTGTTGTGACTAAGACGGAGGAAGTCAAGATAAAGGAATATGACTTCCGTGCTCCGAAGAAGTTCACGAAGGAGCAGATCAAGGTGCTGGACAGCATCTTTGAAAACTATGCCCGACTGATGTCGTCCTATATGACAGGACTGCTCAGACTATATTGCCGTGTATCGCTCATCAATATTGAGGAGCAGCGTTACAGCGAGTTCAACAACGCACTTCCCGATTATGTTATGATGGGCATGGTGGACATGGGTATCGCAAATGACGAGGTCAGCGAAACGAATGTTATCGTTCAGGTATCCAATGCCATCACCTACACAATGATCGACCGTCTTCTCGGCGGTAAGGGTGAATACCGTGATGTAAATCGTGACTTCACCGAGATCGAGATAACTATAATGAATGACGTTATGGGTTCGCTGGCAGGGCTTCTTCAGGAGCCGTGGTCAACGCATATCGAGTTATATCCGAAATTGATCGGCATTGAAACAAATTCCAGAGTGGTGCAGACCATAGGTCACGAGGATACGGTAATCATCGTGGCGCTGGAGGTTGAGATCAATGGCGTTAAATCTATCATCTCAGTATGTATTCCCGCAATAAATCTGGATGAGATAATGGGTAAATTCATTCCCAGATACTCCTCATCCAAGAGAAAGACTGATGCGGGCCGTGAGGCTGAGCGCCGTGACAGCATTATGACAGGTATCAGCGGCACAGACCTTGATATTACCGCAATACTTGGTGAGATCAATCTCGACCTTTACGAGGTGCTTACACTTCAGGTGAACGATGTTATTCCGCTTGGTAAGAACATCAATTCCAATGTTGAGGTCAGAGTCGGCGGCAAGCCCTGGTTTGATGGTAAGATGGGAACTTATAATAATAAAAAAGCGATAATGATAGATAATTTTATTCAGAATTGAGGTAAGATAACTGATGGCTAATGAATTAGATGCAAATGTCGAATTCAGCTCCTATGAGATAGACGCAGTCGGAGAGATACTTAATATAAGTATGGGCTCGGCGGCTACGGCTGTTTCAGAGCTGCTGAATGCAAAGGTCTGGATTACAACGCCACAGGTAAGTGTAGTTAAAGCCGCAGAGCTGAATTACACACGACTAGAACCTGCTATCTGTGTAAAGATCGTCTATGTTGCCGGTATCACAGGCGTAAACATGATGGTCCTTAAGCAGGATGACGTTCAGCTGATCCTTAATCAGCTGATGGGTAACCCGTTGGTGATCTCTCCCGACTTCGAGTTTGACGAGCTTAACATAAGCGCTGTCTCAGAGGTAATGAACCAGATGATGGGTGCGTCAGCAACGGCGCTTTCTGATCTGCTGGGTACCTCGGTCGATATCTCGACACCTACTCCTTACATAATTGAAAAGACAGACTTCTGCGATCTGTCAAATCTTGATCCTGAATCAACAGTAGTTGCGGTCACATTCAACCTTAATGTTGATGGTGTAATGAACAGTGAGTTCATGTCCATCATGTCGGTAGAGCTTGCAAAGACGCTCTCTAGCAAGATGATGGACAGCTTCGTGACAGAGGATGAGCCGGAGCCTGCTCCCGCTCCTGCGGCACCTGCTCCTGCAGCTCCTGCGGCAGCACCCGCACCTGCTCCTGCAGCACCCGCTGCACCGGCGGCAGCACCGATGCCCGATCCGATGGCTATGCAGGCACAGCAGCCGATGTATCAGATGCCACCACAGCAGGCATACCCGCCTCAGGGATATGGATATCCTCCGCAGTATGCAGCGTATGGTGCTTATCCGCCGCCTGTACCGCCTGTAAATATCCAGAACGCTCAGCTCCACCAGTTCGACAATGTGGATTTTGGTCTGCAGGGCGATCAGCAGGATAACCTGAAACTGCTGATGGGTGTTCCGCTTGAGATATCCGTTGAGATCGGTACGGCAAAGCGAAAGGTCAAGGATATTCTGGACTTCACACAGGGTACGATAATCGAGCTTGAACGTCAGGCCGGCGCCCCTGTTGACGTAGTAGTAAACGGTAATCTTATAGCCCGCGGTGACGTGGTAGTTATTGATGATAACTTCGCAGTAAGAATTACCGAAATCGTGAAGTCTAAGTTCATGGACAGTCTTGGTAAAGAATAAAATTTATTAACCATAAATCAATCATCAAGGAGAATATAATAATGGACAAGAAGATATTATTAGTTGACGACGCTGCTTTCATGAGAATGCTTATCAAGGATACTCTGACCAAGAATGGTTACACGAATATCCTGGAGGCTGCCGATGGCGCTATCGCATGTGATGTTTACTCCGCAGAGAAGCCCGACCTTGTTATCATGGATATCACCATGCCTAACAAGACAGGTATCGAAGCACTTAAGGATATCAAAGGAATGGATCCCATGGCTAAGGTCGTAATGTGCTCCGCAATGGGTCAGGAAGCAATGGTAGTTGAAGCTATCAAGCTCGGCGCACTGGACTTCATCGTTAAGCCCTTCAAGCCCGACAGAATCCTTCAGACCGTAAAGAAAGTCCTCGGCTAAAATTTAATCCATACAAGGCGGGGAAATGTCGTCCCGCCTTTTTGGTTTTTTTACATGGCAGTAATTTCCGCATGCAGAACAGGAGGTGCAGCGTGGAGTATTTTCAGATGATAATGGCACTGGTCGGAGTTCTGGCGCTTGTTTTTGTGCTTTTCTGGCTGATGAAAAAGCTGAATAAGCATGTTATGGTTTCCGACAGCCGAAACATGAAGATACTTGAGCGTATCAACCTGGGTCCCGACAAGATGCTGCTTCTGGTGAGCATCTGTGGCAAATGCATGGTACTGGGAGTTACATCCAACCACACCGAAAAGATATGTGATCTTGATGCGACTGAGGAGGAGCTGATTCCTAAAAATGATGGTCAGAATCCCACATTCGGAGAGAGCTTCAAGACGGTGCTTGGAAATATGATGAATAAAAAATAACAGGAGGAGCTACTTTGATAAAGCGTTTGCTTGAAACAGATAAAAAGCTGGTCGTGCGGTTTGCAATATCACTGCTCCTCTGTGTGTTGCTTGCGGTGACGTTTTTTGGTATTTCTGCGTTTGCAGCGGCAGGTGATACTGCTGCAACAGAAAATGCAGCCACATCCACATCTCAGAGCGGAGAAACATCTTCTGCAACCGGGGATGATACTGAAACATCTGTGCCGCAACCGGGCGATTATTTAGATACCGAACAGGAATATGTAGACGAGAGCACAGGTTCCTCTGTACTTCAGGAGCTTATCGGTGTGGATGCGTCCCAGCCGTTGGAAGTTATCCTGCTGCTGACGCTTATCGCACTGCTGCCGTCACTGCTTATCATGATGACCTGCTTTACCCGCATAATCATCGTGCTGAGCTTCCTGAGAAGTGCAATGCAGACACAGTCCACCCCGCCAAATATGGTGCTTACGGGAATGGCGCTGTTTCTTACACTGTTTATAATGACGCCCGTTTTTGTTGAGATAAACGAGGTGGCATATCAGCCTTACATAAACGAGGAGATGACAACAGAGGAGGCTCTTGAGGCGGCAAGCGTACCGCTGAAGGAGTTTATGTTGAAGCAGACCTCCAGCGACGATCTGGACTTCTTTATTGATCTTTCTCACATGGAGGAGCCTGAGGGCGGTTTCACGGAGGAGTATGTAAAGACCGAGATGAGTCTGACTGTGATAGTTCCTTCGTTTATGCTGAGTGAGCTGAAAAGAGCTTTCCAGATGGGATTTATGATATTTATCCCGTTCCTTGTAATAGACCTTGTTGTGGGCAGTACGCTGATGTCTATGGGCATGATGATGCTGCCGCCTGCGATGATATCAATGCCGTTCAAGATACTGGTATTTGTACTGGCAGATGGATGGAACCTTATCATCGGTTCTGTTGTTTCCAGCTATCAATGGTAGCGGCGTAAGTAAGACTTTGTGACCACTTTCTGAGAAAGGAGATGGAATATGACCCAGGATCTTGTTATGGAGATATTCCGAGAGGCGGTAATGCTGGCGTTCAAGCTTGCACTTCCCGTACTTCTCGTGGCTATGATAGTGGGTCTTGTTATCGCTATTTTACAGGCGGCGACCCAGATACACGAGCAGACGATATCCTTTGCTCCGAAAGCTGTGGCGGTGGGACTTACTCTGTTCTTCATGGCTCCGTGGATGACCTCGGAGTGCATAGATTTCGTTAATTTCATCTTCGAGAAGATGGCGCATATCCCCATAACGTGAGGGTACGGCTGTGTCAGAAGTTTGGTTAGCGATACAGACGAATTTCGTAGGAATAATAATGGCACTTGCAAGGTGCAGCGGAATATTCAGCTTTAACCCTATCTTCGGAAGGTCAAATGTTCCATCCTTTGTCAAAGCGTCTATGACATTTATCATGGCACTGGTCATGGCGGCAGGCGGATACGTTGAGTATACGATGCCGAGCGGAATATTCCCGTTCGTTTTCGACCTTGTAAAGGAGCTGCTCGTTGGTGCTGTCCTGGGTTTCTTTGTTAATCTGATGCTTCAGGTGTTTTCACTTGCGGGTGAGGTTTCGGACATGCAGCTTGGTCTTTCAATGGCAAAAAGCTACGACCCGACCTTCGGTAATGCAGGTATTACGACTCAGTTATACAGCTACTGGTTCATGCTGTATTTCTTTGCAGTCGGAGGTCATCTGTCGTATATCGAGCTTTTTGCAGTGTCCTATGAAACGATACCTGTCGGATTTGAAAATTTCAATATCAATATTGCTTATATACTGGTGCGGTATTTTCAGACGGTGCTTACGCTTGGTCTGAAGCTTGCGATGCCCGTTGTGGCGGCGTCGCTGGTGACGGAGTTCTGCGTAGGCGTTATGATGAAAGCCGTGCCGACTATCCATGTATTCGTAATAAACATCCAGATAAAAATGCTTGTGGGCTTTGTGGTCCTTGCGGCAAGCTGTGGTGTTGTTTCTGAATTCATGGAGGAGATAATGAACCTGTTGTTCTATAACCTTAACGGTCTTGTGGAGCAGATGGTCATCACGGGCGGCTAGAGTGCCGTGTAATTCCCTGTACGAAAGGGCGGTGGCAGGATGGCAGGCGAAGAAAAAACCGAACAAGCCACGCCGAAAAAACGTCGTGATGCCCGTAAGGAGGGCGATGTTCTCCAGAGTAAGGAGATAGTTACCGCTGTTTCGGTGCTGGGTATTTTTGCCTCAATGAGGCTGTTTATGGGCTTCATGACAGAAAACATTCTTGCGTTTACGGCGTCGATATACGAGCGCCTCGGAACACGTGAAGTGAATGCTGACACAGTGATGTCCTTTATCATTGAGATAATAACCATATTCGTTATAACTGTCGGACCCATCTGTGCGGTTGCAATGGTGCTTGGAATAATCCCGACGATTGCGCAGACACGAGGTCTTTTTACTATGAAGGCGCTTCGTCCGAAGTTTTCAAGGCTTAACCCGCTTTCAGGAATAAAAAAGCTGTTTTCCATGCAGTCAGTCGTGGGAATTCTGAAAGGTCTTATTGAGGTCGCAGTTATAGGATACGTTATATTCAGCGAGGTCTCGGCTCGTCTGCCGAAGTTTCTTGCGCTTATGAATGCTGGTATAATGCAGGGCATGACCTATGCGCTGATAAGTATATTCGACCTGGTAATGTTGATATGCATACTGTTGGTGTTTGTTGCAGCGGCAGACTTCCTTTTCCAGTGGTGGCAGTTTGAGAAAAAGCTCAAAATGTCTAAGCAAGAGGTAAAGGAAGAATACAAGCAGACCGAAGGTGACCCGCAGATAAAAAGTAAGATAAAGCAGAAGCAGCAGCAGATGGCGATGTCCCGAATGATGGCAGAGGTGCCGAAAGCGGATGTTGTTATCCGTAACCCTACTCACTATGCTGTGGCACTGCGGTACGACCAGGATGAAAATAAGGCGCCGCAGGTGATAGCAAAGGGAAAGGATCTTGTTGCACTGCGTATCGTAAAAATAGCAGAGGAGAATGATGTGTACCTCATGGAGGACCCGCCTCTCGCAAGACTGCTGTACAGCACTGTGGATATCGGCAGGGAGATCCCCGTCGAGCTTTACAATGCGGTGGCAGAGGTGCTGACGGTAGTTTACCGTGCCAAGAATAAAACGCTTCATGCATAAAAATATATACAAAAAGTCATAAAATGACGATTTATAACAAAAGAAAGGGGAGTGAGCGACATAATACGTAAGTTACTCAGCAATTCGCTGGTTCTGTTTATAATCTTTATCGTACTCGCTATTATCATCCCGCTCCCGTCATGGATACTCGACTTCATGATACTGCTGAACATTGCGCTCAGCCTTATCATACTGATAATGACGATGTTTATAAAGGAAGCACTGGAGTTCTCGGTGTTTCCCACTGTACTGCTGATAACAACTGTTCTGCGATTGTCGCTGAATATCTCTACAACAAGAGGTATCCTTTCAAGCGGCTATGCGGGCGAGGTTATTGCGGCTTTCGGTAACTTCGTAATGGGCGGCGACGCTATCGTCGGCTTCCTGATATTCATTATCATCGTATTGGTAAACTTTATCGTTATTACCAAGGGTTCTGAGCGAGTGTCTGAGGTTGCAGCCCGCTTTACACTGGACGCTATGCCTGGTAAGCAGATGGCTATCGACGCAGACCTCAATGCGGGAATAATCACAGAAGAACAGGCTAAGATACGCCGCTCCAACGTTCAGCGTGAAGCGGACTTCTACGGCTCCATGGACGGTGCTACGAAGTTCGTAAAGGGTGACGCTATCATGTCCATCATAACAACGCTGGTAAACCTTATCGGCGGTGTTATCATCGGTATGATAAGAGATGGCGGCGACTTCATGGCGATACTTAACACCTATTCCCTTGCAACGGTGGGTGATGGTCTGTGTTCACAGATTCCCGCACTGCTTATCTCTGTTGCAACAGGTATGATAGTAACCCGTGCAGCAAGCCAGGACAGCCTGATGAACGATGTTAAGGCGCAGTTTACCGCCCAGCCTTTCGTTCTGCTTATAGCAGGTATTGTAATGATAGTAATGATGGTCATTCCCGGATTCCCTGCTGTTGTTCTGCTGATACTCGGTACGCTGCTTATCGTTGCAGCTGTGATGCTTGATAAAAACAAGAAAAAGATGGCTCAGCTGGAGCTTGCACAGCGTGCTAAGGAAGAAGCCCGTGAGATGGAGAAGGCTGACAAGGCCGACAACGACTACTTCCGTGATATCGATAACGTGTTCAAGCTGTTGGCGGTGGAGCCGATCGAGATGGAGTTTGGTTATTCGCTACTGCGTCTTGTTGATGAAAAGAGCGGTGGTAACTTTATCGAGCGAGTAGTTATCTTCCGTAAGCAGTTTGCCATGGATATGGGTATGGTAATTCCTTCAGTAAGAATGACCGATAACCCTGAGATAAACCCCAACATGTACATAATCAAGATCAAGGGCGAGGAGGTCGCACGAGGCGAGATACTGGTGGACCACTACCTTGCGCTTGACAGCGGTGATGTTACCGCTCAGGTCGAGGGTATCGATACAGTAGAGCCTGCATTCGGACTTCCTGCAAAGTGGATATCCGAGGATAAGAAGATAATGGCAGACGTTGCAGGCTACACCCTTATTGACCCTGTTTCGGTAATGATAACCCACTGGTCTGAGATCATGAAGCAGTATGCACATGAGATACTCTCCAGACAGGATGTCAACACTATGGTGGAAAATGTCAAGAAGACTAACCCGATAGTTGTCGACGATCTAATACCTAAGGTAATTTCTGTCGGATATTTACAGAAAGTATTGTCGAATCTGCTTAAAGAGGGCATCCCGATACGAGATCTTGAAACTATTCTTGAAACGCTTGGCGATCATGCAAACGTGCTGAAGGATATGGATATCGTGACAGAGTATGTACGTCAGTCGCTGAAGCGTACCATCACACATCGCTTTGCGGAGGCAAACTCGCTGAGAGTGATCACTCTCGACACGCAGATAGAGGACATGATAGTAAGCTCTGTGAAGAAGTCTGATCAGGGCAGCTATCTTGCGATGTCGCCTGACCTCATCCAGCAGATAGTCAATGTGACTAACCGTGAGATAGACAAGATAAAGGACGTTATTCCCACTGTAATAATCCTTACATCTCCCGTTGTGCGTATTTATTTCAAAAAGCTGACGGACCAGTTCATTCCGAATATAACGGTCCTTTCGTACAGCGAGATAGACGCAACGGCGCAGATACAGGCAATAGGAAACATTTCACTCAGTCCCATGGCGGTCTGAGCAAAAGGAGGTGCGGACAATGGATAACAGCACTGCTGCTCTGCTTGAGGAGTACAGATATTCCCCCAGTGATGCTGTGCGCAACGAGATAGTACTGAAAAATCTCGGACTTGTCCGCAGCTGCGCAATGATGCTCAGAAATATGTACATAAAGTACGGCGATGTGGACGATGTTATCAACGAGGGCGTTATTGCACTGATGGACGCTATCGAGACTTTTGACCCTGAAAAGGGCGCAAAGTTTGAGACCTATGCCTCGCTGAGGATACGTGGTGCGATAATCGACTATATCCGCAGGCAGGACTGGATCCCCCGCAGCGTCAGGAAATTCGCCCGTGACCTTGACAATGCGAACAGTTCGTTGTATAATCAATATAATAGGGCGCCTACGACTGCGGAGCTTTCGGAGTATATGGACATTCCCGAGGATAAGCTGCTCAAGTCAATGGCTGAGGCATCCTGTACAGTGACTCTGTCGTTTGAGGAGCTTCTGTACGAGGATAATTTTGAGGACCATCCTGCTTCGGCAGGAGAGGCTACGGATGCCTCCATCCTTCGTGACGAGTGCCGTCGTGTAATCGCGGAGGCTATCGACTCCCTGAAGGAGAAGGAAAAGCAGGTCATAACCCTGTATTATTTTAAGAATATGAAGTATTCCGATATAGCAAAGGCTCTTGGTATCTCAGAGTCGAGAGTATGCCAGATAAACACCAAGGCTACTCTGACGTTAAAGACCATTCTTGAGCCGTATATAAAAGGAGGTAATCAGTCTTGAACAGAGGTTACTACTATGCCGCCAACGGTATGATAATGAACCAGCGCAAGCTGGACTGTATAGGTAACAACCTTACAAATATGTCTACCTCGGGATATCGCAGGGACACGATAATAACCGAGAGATTTGACGAGGCTATGATACTGGTAAAGCACCGTGAGGAGCTTTCGGGTACATTTGGATATACCTATGTTGACACCTCCTATTCCAGTCTTGACCAGGGTACTTTTGAGTTTACTGAAAGCCCATTTGATGTTGGAATTAACGGCAACGTATACTTTAATGTTGCGGCATATAACGGAGAAACGATGCTTACCCGCAATGGTCAGTGGGAGCTTGACGGAGAGGGCTATCTCTGCCTGTCCAATTCGGGACGTATCCTCGGAGAAAACGGAGAGATATTCCTTGGAAATCAGGATTTCGTTATTCAGCCCGACGGTACTATAACACAGAATGGTCAGGTAGTGGATAAGCTGCTGCTTTCCTACATAAACCCCGAGGGAAATATAGATAAGTTTGGTGCAAACCTGTTCACCTCTGTTGAGGCAGGCGAGGTTCCTGCGGGTGAAAGATACGAGATAATCCAGGGCGCTTATGAGCGCTCCAATATCGACCTCAATTACGAGATGACGATGATGATGAACGCAAACCGTCTTTACGAAGCATCAAGCGCTATACTGAAGCTGATGGATTCCATTAATCAGAAGGCTGCTTCGCAGATATGCAAGATAGGCTGATACCCGTAAACGAAAGGGAGAACAGATATGAATATAGCATTCCATACAGGCAAAACTGCCATGATAGCTCAGGCACAGGCGCTGAATATCTATGGCAATAATATAGCAAATATCAATACTATTGGTTATCAGACCATACGTCCCTCATTTGCGGACTGTCTGTACTCTGTACAGCGTGCAACTGAGCCTGATTGGCAGAGCGGACATGGTACATACATTCAGAAGACAGATGTGATGTTCGATGAGAGCCACTTCTATTATACCGACAGACCTCTTGATTTCGCACTGGCAGGCGAGGGATTCTTCGCTGTGGAGGACAGATACGGTGATGTTCACTACACCCGTGACGGCTCTTTCTCCATGACAGAGGCTGAGAACGGTGATTGGTATCTCGTAAGCGGCAAGGGTGAATATGTCCTTGATTATGAGGGAAACAGAATAGTTGTTCCCTTTAATGAGGAGGGTACCGTTGCCGATTATGACGAGCTTGGCGGAATGATAGGTGTATTTGAGTTTGAGAATCCCTACGGCATTGATGCGGCTGATACTAACCGTTACAATGCAACTGCAAGAAGCGGACAGGTTACTCCTAACGAGAACATGGAAAAGCTTCAGGGCGTGCTGATAGTTTCCAATGTACAGCTTTCCGATCAAATGGTAAAGCTTATCGAAACACAGCGTGGCTATCAGATAAGCTCAAGAGTAGTTACCACCTCTGACGAATTCACAAGGATAGCAAATAACTTAAGATAATAACATTTCATCAGGAGTGATGGATTATGCTGCATAAATATGAAGATCTCTCGCCGTTTGCAATAGATTGTCTGCGCGAGATAGGAAATATAGGCTCCGGAAGCGCAGCTAATGCGCTGTCCTCGATGCTTGGCAAGAACGTTGTAATGAAGGTTCCCGATGTAAGCGTCATGGACTATCAGGAGGTAATAGATCGCATGGGCGGTCCCGAAAAGGTGATAACAGGTATCCTCGTTCGCCTTGTCGGTGATGTCAACGGTATGATAATGTTTCTGCTGGAGGACAGTTTTGCGCAGGTAGTGCTCAACACCTTCATGCAGCTTGAAAATGTCAAGGTAACAACCTTAGATCCCACTCAGCTTTCGGTCATTACCGAAATGGGCAACATTATGGCGGGAAGCTATCTTCTTGCTCTTTCACAGCTTACAGGACTCACGATAGATATGAGCGTTCCATCCATGACAGTGGATATGCTGGGCGCAATCATGAGTGTGCCTATCATTGAATTTTCGGAGGTAGGTGACAAGGTGCTGTTCATTGACGATGGCTTCGTTATTGACGGTGTTAATATAAAGTCCAGTATTATCCTTATTCCTGAGATGGCATCTCTGGAAACTCTTATGAAGAAGCTTGGAGTAATGTGATGGGAAGTTTTACAGTCGGGATCTCCGACCTGAAGGTGTGCAGAGCGCCTGATATAGTGGTTACATACGCACTTGGTTCCTGCATCGGTATCTGTATGGCGGATACTGTGGCGGGCGTGGGTGGATTGTCGCATATCATGCTGCCTGACAGCACGCAGTCGTCAAATGGCAAGGATATGCCCATGCGTTTTGCAGATACTGCTGTGCCGATGCTTATAGATCAGCTTGTGGCGATGGGTGCAAGCCGTTCAAGGCTTACCGCAAAGATCGCAGGAGGAGCGGTGATGTTCGCAGCGGCAAGCGACCGTTTCAATATCGGAGAGAGAAATATCGCTGCGGTGACAGAGGCTCTCAAAAAAGCTAACATCCCGATCGTTGCAAGGGATGTGGGCCTTGATTACGGAAGGACAGTTTACTTCTATCCCGAAACGGGTATCATGGAGGTAAAGGCAGCAACAAAAGGAACTAAACAATTCTGATATCCGCCTGTATGCACAGGCGGATATTGTGCTATAAAATAAAAACAGCACCACTCGGTGCTGTTTTATTTATAATGCGGAGCAGGGTCATTTGTAAGCCCCAACAGATAATCTGCACTGACATTGTAAAATCGTGCAAGTGTTATGATATGGCGCACAGGTATTTCCTGTGCGTATTTCGGATTGGTGCTTTCGTATTTTGCGACCTGCTGCTGGGTGGTCTGCAAAAGCTCTGCGATGTCCGTTTGTTTCAGCCTGCGCTGACTTCTTATGGATTTCAAAATCATCGGTACAGAATTTACCTCCATTTGCAGCCCTCCTGTCTTTATTAAATTATACATCTGATAACATGTCTTGACAAACATCTAAAAGGGTGTTATAATAGAATATACACCTTTAGGAGTGTTATAACATCCTTTTAGATTATATGAGTATAGGAGAAAAATATGAATTTACAGTGTATCAATCATGAAGATAAGCCTGCGGTGGCAACATGTATCGGCTGTGGAGTAGGACTATGCAGGGAATGTACCGAAAAATACAATATTATCGTATGTGACCGCTGCGTCGGAGAGGCGGAAATGTATGAAAGAAAAGCCGCTAAGAAAAGGCTTATATGTATGGTGGTCGTATTTGTGGTGTTTATGCTCCTCGGTGTTTACGGAACTATAACAGATACTATCAATCTCGGCATAGAAAGAGGCATCAGAACAATGTTACTGACTCCGTTTATGTCATATATGTTTGCAGGAGTGCCTTCAGGATGGAGGGCTGTCGATAAGATAGGTATAAGCAAGATACTGGATATCTTGCTCATAATCCCGATTGCAGGCTGGGCTGTATGGTTCCTGCTGAAGGTAGTTTTGTCCTGTTTTATCGGACTAATCGCCATGCCCATAGAGATAATCAAATATGTGAAATTACTGAAAAGCTGAGTTTTGCTCCCCGATAGAAACGGGGAGCATTTTGTTTATGGTATATTACCATTTGGTGTTAAGATGCGATTTAGCAAACTGCCTATATTTACAGGGGTGAAATTGTTAAAAAATTCTCACAAAAATCAACTTTGCCTATTTACAAAATTGAAGAAGTGTGGTACAATATAAGATGCAAAATAGAAATACTATGTCCGCATGAATATGTGTGATATGGGATTTTCTGATATTTTAAGGAGGATAAAACCAATGGCTAGACAAAAGCTTACGATGGACGGTAACAACGCTGCAGGTCACGTTTCCTATGCGTTTACAGACCTCGCTGCAATTTACCCCATCACCCCCTCTTCCGTAATGGCTGAGGTAACTGATTCCTGGGCAACCGCAGGACGCAAGAACATTTTCGGCGAGACCGTTAAGGTTGTTGAGATGCAGTCCGA
>JAFSHE010000045.1 GCA_017440445.1 Oscillospiraceae bacterium
CTCGGTATGCCGCAGAAGTACATCGCCGAGATGATGGGTCACAACTCTGTGGATATGATTGAGAAAGTATATCAGCACACATTTCCATCGGCTATGGAGGAGTATGCAAAACTACTCAGAAAGCAAGCCTCTGAATTTTATGCAACACGAAATGCAACACAAAAATAATTTTTTGGCTTAACAAAAGGCTTTTACGAGCATCACAAAGGGGTTCGAGTCCCATTCCCAGCTCCATAGTTAAAAAGGCATCCCTAATGGGATGCCTTTTTAACTGGCAAAAGCTCAGCTTCGGTTTTCCCTTATGGAAAACCGATTTTGCTTTGCAAAACCGCTTCACTTTCGCGGGGCGCTGCCCGATTGTATTGTGATATCTTTTTCATTCAACATAGACAGATTTTAAAATAGCATTCTGAATGGAACGCTATTTTATAGCAAAGCACCTAACAATATACGTACCTGCCTGATCTTAGAACAATAAACCCCGCAGCACTGGAAAATTTCAGCCGCTGCGGGGTCTGTTATTTTAAACATTTAAATGCCTTTTTCTAGGTACACATCTTTATTTCCGTGCGCATCCCGGCGACGCTCTGATATCTGTCTTTAGGATCGAACTCCGTGCTTTTGCTGATTATATTTTTCAGGTGCTCCGGAGCCTGAACACTGCGGTCATACGAGCCTGTTGAGATATACAAAAGCAACATCCCCAGTACATAGATATCCGTTCTGTGGTCAGACTGAGAGATCCCGTACTGCTCGGGAGCTGACATCTCCTTTGTTCCTACGCAGAGTGAATCACGTGTAGCGTTTTCATCATACTGCTTTGCGGAGTCAAAATCGATTATCTTTATGCTGCCGCTTTCCGATATAAGTATATTCGACGGATTAAGATCACGGCATATAATGGGTGGGTCTAGCCTGTGCAGCTTTTCAACTATATCGCACAGCATCAGCGTGATGCCCGCCGCCTCCCTTTCAGCAAAGATATTGCCCGTTTCTACTATCATTTCAAGGGTACTGCCGTTTATATACTCACGAAGATAATAACAGCAATCGTTTTCTACAAAAAGCTCTATCGGCTTCATCACGAAATCACATTCGCAATGCTCAAGGAGCCTTTTCACTATATTGTACTCGTTTTCAAGCAAAATCCTGCTCTTTCCCCTGCCACTTTTTAACAGTACATAAGAGCCATCAGCGATACTTTTCAGCAGATATACATTTCTATCCTCACTATTCTTAAGACAGGTGACTGTTTCGTACTTTTGCAGTATCCTCTGAGGAATATCCTCCAGAAAAGCGTATTCCTCATTGAAACACTGATTTATGCTTTTCACTGTTTCACCTCATCTTCTGCGGAATCTATTATCATACCTCTGACGGATAATAGATAAAGTTTATCGCCTGCTCGTATGTGTAGTGATGCTCAAGTGCAAATATCACCTTTGCATCCTCTACATTTCTGACATACAGACACTCCCTGCCGCATATCTTCAGCATCTGCTGCATCTGCTCAACAGTAATGCCAAGATATAGCCCGATAAGTATTATCTGCTTTTTTGTGGGTACTCTTGTGCCGTTAAGTATCTGATATCCGTAAGTACGCTCGAAATTCAGATGCAGTATAAGGTCAGAGCGTTTGAGGTTACGCTCACTCAGTAACTCGTCGATCAGAAGATAGAAATCAGGGGCAGCATTCTGCCTGATAAGTTCTTCATCAAACTCGTCCGACTTGCAAAGCTCCTTTTCCAAATCAATAGTTCTCATAATTTTAACCACCTGACAATAGTAAAATACTCTCTTAATTATACAATATTTTAACGGTGACTAGGTGTGCAGAATTGCACAATTACACAAGGTAACTGTTTTTATGATTAGTATATCATGTTTTTACTGAAAATGCAACGAGCTATACAGTCCGATATATTCAAAATAAAGAAAATATCCGCAAGCTATGCACCTGCGGATATTATTATTTTCGCATATTTATCAGTTGACGGTTGCTCCGTCCACTGCAAGAACTGCGCCTGAAATGTAGCTTGCCATGTCGCTCGCAAGGAACAGGAATGCGTTTGCGACCTCCTCAGGCTCGCCTACACGTCCCATGGGAATTCCTGCCGCAACACGTGCTACCATCTCCTCGGGGAGCGCTGCGACCATGTCCGTCCTTGTAACGCCCGGAGCCACCGCATTTACACGGATATTGTACTTGCCAAGCTCTCTTGCGAGGCTCTGTGTCATGCCGTTTACCGCAAACTTGGAGGCGGGATATCCCACGCCGCTTTGCTGACCGAACTTCGCCACCATGGAGCTTGTGTTGATTATACTTCCGCCGCCGATCTCCTTCATCATGGGAACAACAGCCTTGCAGCCATTGAACACAGCCGTAACATTAAGGTCCATGATACTTTTGAACGCCTCGGGGTCGTAAGCCTCGATCGGCTCACGTGCGGATATTCCCGCATTGTTCACAAGGATGTCTATCCTGCCGAATCTCGCCTTTATCTCACCGAATGCCGCCTCGACTGCGCTGTAATCGGTAAGGTCGGGATAAAGTCCCATTACCTCCCACGAGGAGTCGATAGCCGTCAGCTTTTCAAGCGCCTTGTCTACGGTCTCCTTTCTGGAGCCGAGTACAGCGACCTTTGCGCCGTTTCTTGCAAAAAGCTCCGCAACAGCAAAGCCTATTCCCCTTGTACCACCTGTGATTACTGCAACCTTATTCTTAAGCATGGTTTTACTCTCCTTTTTTTCAACATTTACTTAACGAAACGGAACGACCTGAGGTCGAAATCGCTGCCCGGCAGGAATGTAAGCGATACCTTGCACCTGCCGCTTATTCCGCTGAGATCAAAGCTGCGCTCTGTGTACTCCCCGCAGCCCTCGAACTGGATTATGATACGCTCGTTGGTATCGCCGCTGAGCAG
>JAFSHE010000046.1 GCA_017440445.1 Oscillospiraceae bacterium
ATGCCTTGTTTCGTGGGGCTTGTGCTTTAATCCGAGGTAATCCATAATATTCATAAAGCGTTCACGATACTTGTTGTAGGTCATTTCAATGCCGTTGCTGCTGTTAATGTCCTCAAAAAGCTTTGTAGCACTTTTTTCGTACCTTTTTATAATAAGCGGCAGTATTTTGCTGTGAATAGGCACATATCTGTTTCTGCCAGCCTCGGTCTTTAAGCCGCCGAACATCGTTTTCGCCTCTAAATCAATATCTGATTTCTTCAGCGTAGCTAGCTCCTATGGTCGCCAGCCCGAATATATCCCGATTAGCACCATATCCACAAAAGCAAAGTCGAGATTGTTCCATAAAAGCTGCATTTCCTCGTCCGTAAAAGGCACTTTCGGCTTTGACGGAGTTTTCTTTTTCACAGGCTTACATAGTGTAGCATAGTCTTTATCCACAATTTCGTGCCGCAGAGCGTATTTATACATCAGATTATACAGCGATTTCATACGCTTTTTTGTATCATCGCCCACTTTGGCAGCTTTGATAGTCTGTTCAAGATGTTCGGCTCGTAAGTCACGCATACGGTAATCCCACAAAGGCTCGCTGTGCTTGAAAGCGGAAATCCACGTTCTTCTCGCAGACGGTACGATTTCCTCGAAATGCTCCACAGACCACTTTTCATATACTTCTTTGAAAGTAGTGGTATGTGTAGATATATCATAGGGGTCTTTATTGTAGTCGCTCAACGCCTGTATAGCCTCTTGTCTGGTGGCGTAGTAGCCGATAGTAATGTAAATCTGCCTTGTCTGCCCCGTCTGTTCGTCTATCTCCCAGCCTTTTGTTTTGCGTACACGCCAAGGCTTGCGGCGTTTTCCCGACAGCTTATGTACCGAGCCGAAACCGTTTGGTTGTCTTATAAAAATCCCTCCTCTACACAAATCAGAAAAGAAAATCTCAGCGCCTTACCCCTCTCCTCACAGGCTGCAAGAACTCCTGCAGCTTTTGGGTAAGCTTCAAGCTCTCGATAAACTCCATAACCTTCTGGAATTTAGCTTTTAGGTTGTCACGTTCACGCTCGGCATTACGCAGAGCAGCTTTAAGCGGATACAGGGAGCGTACCTCTTGCGTGAGAGCGTCATTCTTTTCGGCAGATTTCCTGTTTTCTTCTTTCAGTTTTGTAATCTCGGCGTTCAGCTCGCTTTCCTTTTTCTCGGAGGCGAGCTGTTTCTTTGCAAGGTCGGTCAGAGTTCCGTAATCCTCCCTCGACATCGTTATCTTGCCGCCGAGAACAGTCTTTCCCGTTTCTATTTCATCAATCCTCTTGATTTTCGTTACTTTTGTCGCACTTGCTGTAAGCTCGGCAGTTGTTTCGGTGAGAGCAGTTGTTTTCTCTGCAATCTGCTCGTCCAGATGTTCTATTGCGGCGGTTTTTTCTTGATACTGCTCGTCAAGGCTATCGATAATTTCCTCTACTTGTGTTCGTAGCTCTTCACGATGATGTAACAGCCTGTCAGCATATTGTGCTTGTTCTTCCAGTCGTGCGACCTGCTGTTTCATTTCCTCGGCTTGTCCTTTCGCCTCGGCGTACTCTTTGTATTGCTCTACGGTCAGACTGCCACGGGATTTCTGCGGTTCGGATATTTCAATGCCGTGCCTGTTGCAGATTTCGGTTAAAATCTTCACCTCTGCGGCTCTCCAACGGCTTATAGCGTTTTCGCCCTCGCCGTGTCCCATTTCCTTTAAAGCCTGTGCAAGTCCGTTCTGTGTGTCCACACCACGCTTGTAATGTCCGATGGGAATATAGTCGATGTGCAGGTGCGGAGTTGCCTCGTCATTATGCAGAACGGCATTGAATACATAGAAATTCGGGTTGCGTTTTATAAAGCCCTCGATATATTCGGTAAGGCACTCGGCGGCGATTTCAGCATCGGGTGAGCCTGTGCCTGTATCGTCCTTGCAGCCTATCTGAACAATATCCTCATAAAAGCTCTTTCTTTTGTCAGCCGCAACAATCACATTGTTGCAGGGTGCGTGTGAAAACGCATAACGGAAATATCCGTCTTTAATTCTGCGGTCGGCTCTTTTCTGCTTTGCGTTATATCGTTCGACCGCCTTCGCAAAGCAATTTTCATAAGCCTGCTCGATAGGCATTTTTACAAAGGTGATATTATTACAGCTTTTGGAGCTGTCCACATTCTTCGGTCTGAATGTTCTGTTGTTGTGGGAGAGGCACCCTTTACCTTGACAGAATGAAACAGTCTTTGCCATTTTCGTTCTCCTTTCTTTTTCGCCGCAGCAGTTTTTTATCTATGACTTGTCATAGATAACCCCATAGCATGCCCAATCCTCGGCGGTGACGGATGCGATGGTGGTTTGTTCGCTCATATTAAATTCTCCTTTTTATTAATATCCCATGCAGTGGAAATAGGGCGAGAAGTCTATTCCGCAGCTCTCGTAAAAGAGCGAGGAAAAGCCCTGCGGAGACATCAGATCTTTCCAGTAACTCCAGTATTCATCTTCCGTGAACTCATTCGGTCTGGAGGAACTGCACTGTTCTCGGTCAAGTTCATCATACTCTCTTGCAATATTTATCTTGCCATAAGCGGCGTATTTTACGTTGTAATTCACCTTATGGATGTTGTTTATATAGCTTTTCCATTCGTCCCTTTCGGTGGTCATCACATAAAAATGCTCCAGATTGCTGAATTTGCCCAATCCTGATGGTTCTTTGAAACGATAGGTCGTATCTACCAGTGTAAGAAATTCCAACTCGGGATAACTCTCCGCAAGTCGCGAAACATTAGACATATCTTCTATCCTTACGATAAGTCCCTTGAGATCACCAGGCAAAAGCGTGAGATCGAGATCATCAAGATAAACACGCGGCAGGATAACCGTATCAAAATTAAGGTCAGTCATCCTTGACATATCGGGACATTCCTTCATCTTGTGCCAATCGAGATAGATGTTCTGCAATGCAGTGTTGTTCGACAGATCGATGGAGGTGAAGCTGTTATTATCTGCTTTCAGTGTTGTCAGTGAAGTAAGTGCGCTTATATCCAGCGATTCCATGCTGTTATTTGATACATCCAGTGATTTCAATCCGCTGAGCGAATTCGGCAAGACAAGGGAGCTGAAATTGCAGTTTTCCAGCGTCAGCTCCTCAAGCATCGGGAGGTGTTCCAATACATTAAGTATTTCTTCAGGAGATGTGGCATCACTGATAGACAAGCTTTTAAGATTCTTCAATTCTTTCAGAAAAGACAGGTCACTGTTGCCTATGTCGGAAAGCGACAGAGTGTTAAGTGACTGCATTTGTGCATAGCTGTCAGCGTCATGTTCTGTAATGACACCATAACGACCGTATTCCGTTGTGTTGATCTTATTTATAAATTCATACTCTACACAATTGCCTCGATCCTCTATAAATGTCACATAATTCTCAAACCCTTTAAGATTAACACTATCGAGAAAATCGTACAGATCCTGTGAGGCTTGTACTTGAACAAGCAGCCAATCGACATCGGATTTGTTGTTGAGGGTGCGTATCGATTGATCCATAAACCAACGCAACACAATATGTTCATCCACAGTGTCTGCAATCGTAATAGTATTGATCTTGCGACTATTATCCATGACATTATACGAGCCGTCCTTAACGTATGTATAGCCGACCTTATACGGCGACATGGCAATAATATTATTCATCTCCACATAGTCAATGCTGCCTGAGTTCATCACGATGTTCAACACGACAGGGAATATCAGAAAATAGCATACCAACAGCACTGATACAGCTACTACTGCAACAGTAGCTTTCGAGAAAGTTTTCCTGTTGTCTCTCTTTTTGCTCTGAGGGTGAAGGTTCAGCCATGCTTCATGGAGAGCGTCAAACTCTTTCCTGCGCTGTTTGTCAGCATATTTGTATGCCTGCCCGAAGCTCTCACTGGTGTAGAAATCCCCCTCCTGGCTGATAATATCATTCAGCTTTTTCTGCTTGAATTCCACAAGGCACAGACCAATGTGTGCGTCAATATTTCGGCTGTCCTGTCTGAGCATATTCTCAAAAAGCGCTTTCGCCGTTTCCCAATCTTCTTGTTGAAGTGCTTGAGTGCCGTTTTCGAGCGTTACGTCAACAGGCGCTTCCGATATGTTTGTTTCATTCATCAATATTACCTCCATAAGAATTAACAACCAAACGCTCCTGCATGATATGTCCGCTTTTCCGTAATAATATATTATATTCTATATTAAGAACAGCATAGGTTTCATAAATCATGACAATTTGCGAAAGATGCCATTTATAGTGTATAATAACACACGTTATTATTTTTCTGACGGAAATTCTGACGGTTTATCGAAGTCTTTTATAAGCTGCATACATTGTCTTTTCCTTTCCAGAGACGAATGAATGTAGCATCTCATTGTTATCTGTGCGGAAGAATGTCCAAGTATTTCAGACAGCGTTTTGATGTCAAAACCAAGCGTCATACAATAGGTAGCAAATGTGTGCCTGAGAATATGAAAGTTTACCGGTGGCAGACCGGATCTTTTCAATATACTTTTAAAGCGGTACTGCATCGTTCGCGGCTCTATGCACTTACTACTACCCGACAGGACGAAATGCTCCTTATCACCTTCAAATGAACGAAGTAGCGGCACCAACGTTTCGGGCAGAGGTATCAGCCGCCGTGATGAGCTGCTTTTCGGCGGCTGGAATATAAGTTTCGTTCCCTTGCCGTCATTTTCGCTGATACGCTGTACAGTGCGGTTTATGCTCAACACATTGCTGTCAAGATCAATATCCGACCATTTCAGCGCACAAAGCTCGCCTATTCGTATTCCTGTATATAAACATATCAGCACACCCAGCTTCGTAAGGTCGGTATTATCCAAAACGGCGCACAGCAGTATACTAACATCCGACTTCGACAGTGTTGTTTTGGATTCCACCTGTTGACTTTTCGGATATGCAATATCAGCGATGATATTGATATAACCGTACTTTTTATGGGCATATTCCGCAACACTTTTTATGATTGAAAGTATATCAGAAACATACTTGGCAGAAAGTACGGTATCGTTCAACAGATGGTCAATGAACTCCTTCAGCACCTCCTCTGTAAGCTGTTCATATTTTAATACACCCAGATACGGGAATATGTATTTTTCAAGCTTCATTCTGTAATTTGCCAAAGTTGACTCCTTCAGAACGCATGTTTTATTATTGAGCCATTCTTCACATAATCTCATTACTGTAAAGCGGCATTTCGGGTCTGTGATATCATCGGGTCTGATCTGTTTTAGCTTCTCTTTGACTTCGGTGTAAGTTCTTCCATACACCGAAATATATCTCATCTTACCGTTTGCAGTACGTTGGGTTTTGTGCCGACCCTCCCATCGTCCGTCTTTTCTTTTGTATATATTTTCTCCTCGTCTTGACATATTCTCCTCCTGCATGACCATGTTTCTGACGGCTGAAATATTATAGTTGTCCTTTTTTTTCGAAACATATCCTAAATATTATAGTGTTTTTTGCAAAAACAACCGCATATCTTGACTTTATCCTGAAAAAGATGTATAATATTGCATGTTAAATTGTAAACATTCTTTCGCAAATTGTCATGATTTATGAAGAATAGCAAGTCATAAAGACTTGCTATTTTCCGTTTTTTTGGGATATATCCCAATTATAACACGCATCTCAATCTTTGCGATAGATCCCGCACATCATATACAATTATCCGTTAAAATTATATTTGCGGAATATTTCGCAGATGGGAGATATGACTGCCAAAAGAATATTAGATCTACCCGAAGAAATTTTCTGCGCAGGCATTGTCAGGATAATTTCCTTTTTTGTGACATACTCTGACTGATGCCTTTATCTTTGAGCGTTGATTGATACTTTTTGTGTTGATACTGCCAGCCCTGATATGAATGCAGCATAAGATCTGTATTATATGCTGAACGACGGACAAAAGTGCTATCAAAACATAAATACACGCTGCTTTATGTATTATCAGCGACCATCATCAGCTGATAATTAATAACACAAACTTGACAATATATGTATATATAGATTATAATATTTGTGTAAACCTGATACCTGTAAAAGATATTTGGCGATTAATTGAAATGGAGGACAAATATGAAATCAAAACGCTTGATCTCAGCTGTTACAGCGCTGTCAGTGGCTGTTTCATCGGTATTCAGCCAGATGTCAGTAACAGCAGGCGCTGAAGCTGCTGAATACAGTTTCACGTATGAAAAGACAGTTCATACGCTGACCGCTTCGGAAGAACCAAAGGAAGCCAGCGGACTGTATGTTTCGGCCAACACGGATATCTCTATCCAGGGTCTGACAAAGGGAGTCACCACCTTCGGGGAGCTGACCTCATTGTACAGCGGTCTGACATTTGACGGCTTTACTATCGAGAACTGTTCAGCAGAAGGTCTGACCGAGGATGACTTTCAGATATACATCTTTATGATGTATGGTGACGACTGGACATGGTACCAGTCCTCAGGACCTGATATTACGTTTTCAGATGTAGGCGCAGGCGCTGATACCGTTGTACGTGCACTTGGTTACGTACTCAGGCTGAAGGACTCCAAAGTATCAGAGCTTGATCTGTCAGCCGGCGATACCATCAGGATAAATGCCAATGATTCCCTCGATTATTATACCTATGATTTCGAAAACGACGACCTGACCATAGTAGTTGAAGAATCCCAGTATAACGAAATCGGACTTTCCGCTGCGTATGTTGAGGATTTTAAGATACCCGGTGTTGAATACGGTGTGACTACCGTGGGTGAACTTAAGGAAATGTACTGTGGTTACAGGATAAGCGGCTATTCCTATAAGGGTTCTTCCCTTGACGCCATGACCGAAAGCGATATCTGCCCCACAGTCGTTATGATGACAGGCAACAATGCATGGAACGCAATGTACAATACCACAACAATGGATTTCAGCACAGGTCTTACGAATGCTTCAAATTCTGATGTGGTCCTTTCTACAAGCTTCCAGGTCGCTATCAATAACGATTCCGTTACAAGACTTCAGCTTATGGCTGGTGACTCGATCACTATTAATCCCACTGAAAGCACGAACAACTGGACACCGAATTTCAAATATAATTCATACAACGGTGATCTGAGCTTTGACTACTACATTCCCGAAACAGATCCGCAATACCAGCTTTATTATAACATCTACTTCAACGATGAGTTTGTTGAGATGTCCATGCCAACAACGTTCAACCTTCCCTCGCTGGTCGCTATGCAGCATATCGCCAACAGCAAGGATTATTCTGGCGATATCGAGATAAAGATCGCTGCTGCAGATGTATGCTGGAACGAAAATGGCAAGCAGGAGACCATACTCGCATATGCGGATACCACCTATACATACACAACCGACGGCTGCTCGGTCAACGAAGATCTCGCCGCTGCAGGCAGCGTATACTATGACGAGGAGCGCCGTATCAACTGGAGCGTGCCTAACAACGCTGTAAACTGCATCTATAGTGTTTATGTTGGTGGTGCGGAAGATGGTTACATCCGGGGCTACTATTACGGCTATCAGAGCGATTACGGCATGACTACCGATGCAGTGGTAAACTCAGGCAAAGACGATGCGACCATCACCATCTACAATGTTGACATAAACGGTTGTATCAGCGAGCCTGTTACCGAGATCTACAGCATGCTTCCTAAAGCTGCCGACTGGACAACGTATCTGACCTATAACGAAGAAACAAGTGCGCTCTCATTCTATCAGATGTGCCCTGACCCTTCATATCCTGTTAAGGTCAATGACAGAGCTTATGAGCTGTATCTGGAGGGCGTAAAACTCGATAATATCTACTCTTCCAGTACGAGCGAAACAGTAACTCACTATACCGTTCTGGGTGATATCACCAGCTATAACTTCAATCATCCCGATGAGCCGATCGTTGAGGGCTTGTATAATGGAACTATTACTGCGTTCCTGCCATCCGGTGATTATCCTGTTACTGCAGAGCCTAACGACTTCTTTACGCTGGTTTATAACGGCTGTGTAGTCGATCCCGAACTCGGTGTCCCCCAAAACATTGCTATTGATCCCACCACAGGAATGTTCATAAACTGGGACGAAGTTGAGGACGCCATAGGTTATATCGTAAAATATGAATATACCCTTGCAGATGGTAGCGGAGTGTATACTACATACAGCGACACAAATTCAACATCCGACTTTATGCTGATCAATTCCTATAGAATGACAGACATATACAGCGACGCCAGGTTCTCCGTATGTGCGATGGACGATATGGGAAATATCAGTGAATTCTCCCCTGTCTACATTTACAAAAACGGCAAGCTGAATATCTTTAGTAATAACCTCCGTCTTGAAAACGACGGTCTTTACTGGGATGAATACGAGGGCGCAGATCATTATATCGTAAGAGTTACTGACGGTAATGAGACCGTTGAGGATGAATGTGGTGCAAACAACGCCACAAACTTCCCGCTTTCTATGGCATTGGCCGGCTTTGAAAATGATACCTATACACTGAATGTATATGCCGTTGTTGAAAACGGCGATGAGATCTTCTTAGGTGACATTGAGTATGAGTTCGATGTATCCTATGCGCAGGTAGACGGCAATACATACATCTATACCGAAAATACAGATGGCAGTGTTACTATCACAAATGCCGTAATAAATACTGAAATACTCGAGATACCCTCTAAGTTTGACGAAAAGACCGTTTCCGAGATCGGCACACGTGCATTTGCTTTCAACAGCAGCATAACTGAGCTGGTAATTCCCGAAGGCGTTAAGAAACTCGGCTGGTACGCTTTCAACTACTGCGAAAATCTTGAAACTGTCACGCTGCCCGATTCACTCGAATATATCGACAGCTGGGCGTTTGAGCGTTGCGATTCTCTTACTACCATCCATATCCCCGCAAATGTAAGCACTGTAATGGGCGGTGCATTTGCGCAGAATCACAGCCTGACTTCCATCACCTGTGACGCTGACAACGAGAATTATGTTTCCGCAGACGGCGTACTGTTTACAAAGGATATGTCCGAGCTTGTTGCTTATCCCGGTGGCAAGAGCGGCAAGTACACTGTTCCCGCATCTGTACACCATATCGGTGACGCTGCATTCTACGGCGCAGGCGCTCTTGAATCCGTCGAGATACTCGGCGTACTGGACTTTATCGGATTTGAGGCTTTTGCTGAGTGTAAAAACCTCACCGATGTAAGGATCAACGATGGTGTGACTTATGTCGGCTACTGGGCTTTCAGGGGCTGTGATAATATCAAGATGCTCACCGTTCCTCAGTCCGTCACCAACATAGGTAATGAGGCTTTCGGCTATGCTGACTACGACGGCAACAAGCAGAGTGGTTTCACTCTGAGAGGATATTACGATTCCGCTATCTATTACTACGCATTAAGACACGATATTCCATTTATCTCGATTGGCGAGGCTGACGAGGATAATCGTCCCTTCAACGACAACAACTCCACCGACACCGAGATCGAGACCAACCCCGACGCTGATGAGGACGACATCATCACCAGCCTTACCATCAATCCTGCGTTCAACCTCAAGGACAAGAGCGAGGCAGGCGTGGGTCTTGATCTTTCCAAGATCAATGTAAAAGCTAACGAAATCTACGACGGCGAGGGTCTTGAAAGAGCTGAGGCAGCTCTCGGCGAGGATATCGTCGGCAACAAGCACTACAACCTGCTTTCCATCACACTGCTGCATGATGACGAGGATATCTCAAATGGCTATGACGGTCTTATCAAGGTGATCATTCCTATTCCCAAGGGACACAGGGATAAGGAGTTCTACTGCTACAGACTGCTGGACGACGGCACAAAGGAGATCATCCCCGGTAAACGAGATGGCGACTGCTACGTAGTTTATCTCGAGCACTTCAGCGTTTATGCACTGGTCGGCGACGCTGAGCATCTCTGCGATTTCAGTGAAAACTGGTCTAACAACTCTGTGGATCACTGGCACGAGTGCAGCTGCGGTATCATATGTGGTATTATGGAACATACAGCAAGCGACTGGATCATCGGGACGGAGGCTACCGCAGCTTCTGCTGGCTACAAGTACAAGGAATGTACGGTGTGCGGCTATATTCTTGATGAAGCTGAAATAACCGCTGGACCTGCAAATATCAAGGCGACAGCAGGCGATGGAAAAGTAACATTCACATGGGACGCAGTTGCAGGCGCAGAGAGATACTCTCTGTCCATCTACGACCCCGACACAGGCAAGTA
>JAFSHE010000004.1 GCA_017440445.1 Oscillospiraceae bacterium
AGATCACTATCGGTAACAATATAAAGCAATTCCGCAGATCAGACGGTCTTACACAGGAGCAGCTTGCCGAAATCTTCGGCGTGACCCCGCAGACCATAAGCCGCTGGGAGCTTGGCACTGCTTATCCCGACATTACTATGCTGCCCGTGCTGGCAAATTACTTCAATATAAGCGTGGATACACTGCTGGGCGTTAGCGTTGCAAAAAAGCAGGAGGAGATAAAGGCGGCGCTGCAATACAATTCCACGCTGCACCGTGAGGGAAAATACGCAGAAAGCGAGACTTTCATACGTGAGAAGCTGAGGCTATATCCCGACAGCGCAGAGCTTACCTATCAGCTTGCATACGCACTTTCAATGCTTGCTGATGATAACGACGAGCGCAGACAGGCGCTTGATGACGAGATCGAAACGATGTGCAAACGCTCCATGCAGCTTGACAACGGCAGCTGGATAACCCACGCAGCAAAGCAGATGCTGTGTCTGTCCTATAATAAGCGTGGTCTGCACGATAAAGCTATTGAGATAGCCGACAGTATGCCGACATGGTGGGTCAGCCGTGAATTTCTTATGCAGTACGTCATGCCCGCAGATGAAGCGGCAGAGCAAAGGCAGTACAATCTTGTCGCACTGATGGATATGATGATACTGCATCTGCGCAAGATAGCCCGTGACATGCCGAACGACGAAAAAAGCATCGAGGTTCTTGACAAGGCGGTAGCTCTCGGGGAGCTTATCGCAGGCAGCGATATGAAATTCCATCACGAGCGCATCTGCAAATGTCATCTATTGCGTGCAAGGTACTTCACACGTATGGGAAACAACGACAACGCTTTTGCAGCTCTGGAAAAGGCTTTGTATCATACTGTACAGTTTGTGAGCCGCCCTGAATGCTCAAAATACGAGGCGTTCTGGCTGTGGCGCATCGAAGATGTCCGTGCCAACGAAAGAAAGAACACACCCGAAGATCTGTATCAGTATCTGCTCAGAAAGGTACAGGAGCCTGTTTTTGAGGTGCTTCGCCCCGACGAGAGATACAACGATCTGCTTGAAAGGATAAAGAATTATATTACATGAACAAGACGTTTATTTGTTTTTGCATACAGCTTGACTAAAAAAACACGGGCGAACAACGTTCGCCCGTAATATTTTTGTAAACTCATTTTGTTACAGGGTTTTCCCTGATAAACTCCTCCAGAAGGTCTGCTGCGTATCTGCACAGCTCTGCACAGGGGCGCTTCTTGTAATATTCCGAAGTGCGTGCCTCAGGCACAGCGGAGCTTTCCGCCTGCTGAAGCCCCAAAAGCTCACGGCATATTATACTGCCGTTCTCCTCACGGAATCTGTCTGCGAGAGCACGTATCTTTTCATAAAGCTCCGCTTTTGTATCGGTCGCTTTCGGGTCATTGTAGCCGTAGATAAGGCTTGCAGCGAGAGTAAGTCCCGTAAACGTGCCGCAGACCTCTCTCATCCTGCCGATACCTCCGCCAAGCCCCGAAGCCATCTTCACGGCAAGCGGGAACGGAACTCCAAGCTCCTCGGCAAATGCGCCGAACACCGCCTGCGAGCAGTTATAGCCTTCCCTGAACAGCTCGTATGCCTTATCACCCTTTACACTCATTTGCAGAATTCCTCAACAGCGTCAGCGATAGGGTCTGCTGCCTCGCTCTCGAACAGCTCGATAAGTCCGCCGTCAACCTGCTTTGCAAGCTCTGTGTCGATAGGCAGCTTTGCAAGCACCTTAAGACCGAACTTCTCAGCAGTTTCCTCGATATGGCTCTCGCCGAAGATATTCAGCTTCTTGCCGCAATCGGGACATACAGCGTAGCTCATGTTCTCCACAAGACCGATTATCGGAACGTTCATCATCTCAGCCATCTTAACAGCCTTGCCGACTATCATGGAAACAAGCTCCTGAGGAGATGTCACCACGATAATTCCATCAATGGGAAGCGACTGGAATACAGTCAGCGGAACATCACCTGTTCCGGGGGGCATGTCAACGAACATATAATCAACATCGCCCCA
>JAFSHE010000047.1 GCA_017440445.1 Oscillospiraceae bacterium
CATTACATTCGCACTTCTGTGTTGACTGAAATTCTGTTGTCAGAGCTTAATAAGATATGTTTGCTTGTAAAAGAGCGTGAGGACGAGTTTTTGAAGATAGCCGCAGAACACTCCACGCAAAGAATAAGTTCTGATCTGAAAGCCGCAAAGAAAAAGCTCACACAAACCGATAAAAGGATTGCAGAGCTTGACAGACTATTTGTTCGACTGTACGAGGACAATGTTGCGGGGAAGATTTCGGACGAGCGTTTTGAAAAGATGTCTGCTAATTACGAAACAGAGCAAAAAGAACTGAAAAAGCTTTCCGAGGAGCTCAATACAGCAATTCAGGAGACCGAACAACAAACAGCTGATACGGAGCAATTTATCAAGGCTGTAAGAAAGTATACCGAGATTACAGAGCTCACGCCCGAAATAATGCATGAGTTGATTGAGAAAATTGTAGTTCACGCTCCCGACAAGTCAAGCGGAAAGCGTACACAGCAGATTGATATTTACTACCGTTTCAATGTGGCGGTAAGCTCGGCTACTGTCACTAGGGCAAAGAGAAAAACTGCGTGATTAAACGCAGTTTTTCGAAATGGGTTATTTTTTCTGTTGGACAGTTCCCATAAAGACCGCCGTTTTTGTCTGCCCCGCAGACCATACGAAACGCACCCGTAGGGGCGACCTGTGGTCGCCCGCAGATACGGACACACAAAAAACATCCGCACAAACGTAGGGGCGACCCTGCATTCGCCCGCAGATACGGACGCACAAAAAACATCCGCACAAAACGTAGGGGCGACCCTGCGTTCGCCCGTCTGAAACGACATCAGCAATAAACGGGCGGTCACAGACCGCCCCTACATCGCTCGCAGAAAAACATGTGCAGGAATGTAGGGGCGAACAGCGTTCACCCGCAGATACGGACGCACAAAAAACATCCGCACAAACGTAGGGGCGACCTGTGGTCGCCCGTCTGAAACGGCATCAGCAATAAACGGGCGGTCACAGACCGCCCCTACATCGCTCACAGAAAAACATACGCAGGAATGTAGGGGCGACCTGTGGTCGCCCGTTATTTTATGTTTATCAGCTCGTAAAGCAGCTCTGTGCGCTCCTCGGGGCTGCTGCGGTTGTATCTTCCGCCCCACGAATCCGCAAAGCGCATGCCAAGCTTCTCCATCACCCGTGCGGAGGCGGTGTTCTCGCTGTCGCAGTGTGCGATGAATCTCCTTACATCGGGATGTCCTGCCCACTCGGCAAGCACTGCGCCCGCCGCCTCGGTGGCGTAGCCGCAGCCGTGATACCGTCTGTCGAATATCCAGCCGAATTCCCACAGACCCTCCCCCTCACGGTAGATGCCCACCGCACCGATGTGTACTCCCGCAAGCAGCACCGCAAATTCGCAGTAATCGGGGTCGGGAGAAGCCCACTGCCGCTCGCAGTCAAGCAGGAATTCCAGTGTTTCCTCCCTGCTGTCAACGGGCAGGAATTTCATAAGCCGTGTGTTCTCCACGTCCGAGGAGTAGGCATAAGTAGTATCAAGATGCTCCCGTCCCAGCGGGACAAGGGTCAGACGTTGTGTTTTAAGCTCCATAATGCTCCTTTTAAAAACTATTCGGGGACATCCCCGCCTGTAAGCCTTTTCCCGAGGAAATTCGCCCAGCGCTCGGTGTAAAGGCGGTAGTAGGAGATGTGCTTTCTCTGCCGCAGCCGTGAGAACACGGGAATTCCCGCCCACAGCAGCGAGGGCAGCCCGATAACGATAAGATACAGTGGTCCCAGTATCAGCGACTGAACGGTGTGACCGTACTCGTGGGTGAGTATCATGCGCCCGTAGCGGGACGGATGCCTGTCCGACAGGAAGATGAACATCCCGAGGGAAACACTGCCCCTGTACCTCCATTTTGTCACCACCGCCCCACGGAACAGCCTGCGCTCACCGTGGACGAACAGCAGCAATACAGCTCCCGCAAGGCTCTGCACTGCGCCCCACGTACACTGACAGAGGATATACAGTGCGGTCATTTCTCCTCCTTGTAGCCCCAGCGGTCGATGTTCGCCTTTCGCATAGCGCCGAAGATGCGCTGCTTGATGCCCTTGTCGTTCCGCTCCATCTCCGCAAGCATTTCCTTTGTGGACTGGCGGGTGGTGTTCTTGTCGGCGGGGCATTTCGACCGTACTATCTCAAAGCCGTTCCTGCGGGCGCAGGAGCTTACCGCATATTCGGGCGCAAAGACCAGCGGCCTTATCATGGTGATATCCTTACGGGAGAGGTAGGATATCGGCGCAAAGCAGCCGATGCGCCCCTCCTTGTAGAGGTTCATCATGAATGTTTCAATTGCGTCGTCGTTGTTGTGACCGAGTGCTATCTTGTTGCAGCCAAACTGCTTTGCTGCGTCATGAAGCGCACCACGGCGCATCTTAGCGCACAGGGAGCATGGACTCTGCTCCTTACGGATATCGAAAACTATCTCCGCAATATCCGTGCGGATAAGGTGGAATTCCACGCCCAGACTGTCGCACAGCCGTGAAACAGCGGAATAATCACCGTCCTCCCCGCCGAAGCGAGGGTCGAGCGTGATAGCCACAAGCTCGTATTTCTTCTCGTAAAAGCGGCGCATATGGGCAAGTCCCGCAAGCAGCACAAGGCTGTCCTTGCCGCCCGAAACTCCCACAGCTATCCTGTCGCCGTCCTCTATCAGGTCGAATTCCTGACACGCACGGCGGATGTAGCCAAGTATCTTCTGCATTTATCGTACTCCAAAAAAACTGATTATTAATAATTTCGGTATCCGATCCCGTCGGGTCATTGTAATAACGACTTCGCCGTGACGTATAGCAAGATCATCATGCTGTCGCCTGCAAATACGACAGCAATTGAGATAGCGACCGCAGGGCGCACCGAAATTCCTCATTCCTCATTCCTGATTCCTCATTGTTTCGTAAGCCATCTGTGCCGCCTCGGTGGAGATATTGCAGCCCATCCTCCATACGGGGGTCTGCGAAAGCACCTTATCCACAAGCTCCAGAAGCCGTGACATGGCATTAGGAAACGGCGGGCGGATGGTCTGGTCGAGCAGTGCGAATACCGCCTCGCTCTCATCGCAGCGGCGGATGTGATTTTTCTCGCTGCGCTCCAGTATGCATATCCCCTGTACAGGCACGCCCACATTGATGTTAAGGTCGGATTTGCCGCTCCAGGGAGTGCCGTAGGCTATCGCTCTGCCATCCTTTATGCATATAGCGGGCTTGTCGTCGTTGATTATCCTTGCACGTTGGAAACGCTCTGTCCACAGCGAGGTGTGCGTGGATTTTCCCGTGCCGCTTGGTGCGGAGAAAAGATACGCCCTGCCGTCCAGCTCCACAGCGGAGGAGTGCAGCATAAACCCGCCGTATTTCAGCAGCAGGCTGTAAAAGCTGTGAGCGGAGGCTATCACCTCGCACTCGTCCTCGGAAAGCAGCGGGTTGCTCTCACGGAGCGCCGCATACATTTTTTCGCTGCGAGGCAGCACCATGTCGGGAGTGCCGTCCGACAGGTATTTTTCCGCACGGGAGAGCATGGTAGGCTCACGGAAGCCGCACTGCACCTTCATCCCGCAGATATCGTATATCCTCTCCATTACCAGACAATCTCGAAATCGCCCCAGTCAAGGTCGTCGTCCTCGGGAGCGTCCTCCACCACAAGGTTGCCTATGGTGCTCTGCTCAGGCTGTGAGGGTTCTTCTTCTGGTTCTTCCTCGGGCTGATAAGGTACTGTTTCGGATGACTCCTCGGACTGTTCGGGAGCTTCCTCGGGTTCGTCCTCGGGCTGTTCCGCAGGCTGCTCTGACGGCTCGGGTTCTTTCTCTGTCTGAGCAGGCACTGTTTCGGGTTCTTCCTCAGGCTCTGCGCTTTCCTCGGGAACGAATGTTTCGTCAGGCTGAACAGCTTCTGTTTCGGGGGCTTCCTCGGGCTGTTCCTCGGGGAGTTCGGGCTGTTCAACAGGCTGCTCCGCAGGCTGTTCCGCTGTGGTGGTCTGCGAGGTCGTTGAGCTGTCGGTACTTTCTGTGTTCTCTGCGCTGTCCTCGCTGCTTACGCTGTCAGTGCTTTCAACGCTCTCAACAGGAGCGCTGTTTATCTCAGAGGAGCTGTCCTCCGTCTTTTCCCCGCCGCAGGCTGTGAGGGATATCATCATCGCCACACAAAGAGCGAGTGCTGAAATTCTTTTCATATCCATCCTCCTGAAATATATTCTGAGATATTGTAACACATATTGCGGGGTTTTGTCAATTGAAAACAGAGGGCATGTAACGGGTACAGCTTTAAGCGGCAGCGCCTTTTTTGACTTTTCCCCCGAAACGCCGAAAAAGTCCCGAAATCCACTTGATAAAATACGGAATATATGCTAAAATAAATATGTATGTATTTCTAAGCAAAAGCGCCTTTTCTGCGCATACGGAAGGAGAAAATATCATGATAGTTAAACCAAAGGTAAGAGGCTTTATATGCACCACCGCTCATCCCGTGGGCTGTGACGCAGTGGTAAAACAGCAGATAGATTACGTCAAGGCTCAGCCGAAGGTGGAGGGTCCCAAGAAGGTGCTGGTAGTGGGCGCATCCATGGGCTACGGTCTTGCATCGAGGATTTCCGCAGCATACGGCTGCGGCGCAGCTACCGTGGGAGTTATCTTCGACCGTGAGGCAAGCGGAAACAAGACAGGCACCTCTGGCTGGTATAACACAAAGGCATTCGAGAAGTACGCAGCAGCCGACGGTATCTACGCAAAGACCGTAAACGGCGACGCTAACTCCGCCGAGGTAAAGCAGCAGGTAATAGACATCATCAAGGCTGACCTTGGCAAGGTGGACATGGTGGTATACAGCCTTGCGGCTCCCCGCAGGACCGTGGGCGATGTAACATACAGCTCCGTATTAAAGACCACAGGCAGCGCATACACAAACAAGACCATCGACCTTAAGAATAACGCTATCTCAGAGGTGACCATTGGCCCCGCCACCGAGGAGGAGATAGAGTCTACC
>JAFSHE010000048.1 GCA_017440445.1 Oscillospiraceae bacterium
ATCTGTCGAGGTTTGACGGGATACGTTACGGTCTTCGCGGAGAGGGCAGGACTTATGACGAGATAGTGCGTGACAGCCGCTCCAAGGGCTTCGGCGAGGAGGTAAAGCGCCGTATCCTGCTTGGAAACTATGCACTGTCCAGTGGTTATTACGATGCGTACTACAAGAAGGCTATGGCACTCAGACAGGAGATAATAAGGGAATATGACCGCATCTTTGATAAAGCCGATGTCATCCTTACTCCGACCGCGCCGACTGCCGCATATAAGATAGGCGAGCAGGAGAGCGACCCTGTGCGGATGTACCTTGCGGATATCTGTACTGTCACTGTAAATATAGCTGGACTGCCTGCGATAAGCACGACCTGCGGTTATACAGACGGCGGTCTGCCTGTAGGTATGTCGATAGTCGGCAGGCGGTTTGACGAGCAGACTATACTGCAATGCG
Organism: Oscillospiraceae bacterium; assembly: GCA_017440445.1. The sequence goes on from JAFSHE010000048.1 coordinate 448, forward strand.
CTCACGCGTTTGAGCAGGTCTTTTCGCCTGTTATGCCAGAGCTGTAAGGAGGTGCAGATATGAGATACTACCCCACCATGGGTCTTGAAATACACGCAGAGCTGCTTACTGCTTCAAAAGTATTCTGCACCTGCTCGGCGGAATTCGGCGGTGAGCCAAACAGCCGCTGCTGCCCCGTTTGCTGCGGAATGCCAGGTACTCTGCCCGTGCTTAACCGACGCGCCGTCGAGTATATCATCAAGGCAGGCTATGTAATGAACTGCGATATAAGCCGTTTCACAAAATGGGACAGGAAAAATTACTTCTATCCCGATCTTCCCAAGGCTTATCAGATATCTCAGATGCCGCGTCCCGTCTGCACTGACGGTTATGTCGATATTAGTGTGAACGATGAAGAAAAGCGCATCCGCATCAATCGCATACATCTGGAGGAGGATGCAGGAAAGCTCATCCACGATGCGGGGAACGGTATGTCGCTTGCTGACTGCAACCGCTGCGGAGTACCTCTTATCGAGATAGTTACCGAGCCTGACCTGCACAGCGCCGAAGAAGTTACGGCATTCTTTGAAAAAATAAAGCTGCTGCTTCAGTACGCAGGAATATGCGACTGTAAAATGGAGCAGGGCAGCATCCGCTGTGATGTGAATATTTCGGTTGCGCCTGTAGGAAGCGATAAGCTCGGAACACGCACGGAGCTTAAAAATCTCAATTCCCTGAAAGCGATAGCGAGGGCTATCGAAGCTGAGATATCACGTCAGACTGAGGTGCTTGAGAGCGGAGAAAATGTAGTTCAGCAGACGCGCCGCTTCAATGAGGCGACAGGCGAGACGATTGCAATGCGCTCCAAAGAGGAAGCGCAGGACTACCGTTACTTTCCCGACCCTGACATTCCGCCTGTTGTGTTTACCGAGGAGGAGCTTGACGATATACGCGCTTCTTTGCCCGAAATGCCTGAGCAGCGCACGATTCGGTATATGGGCGAATACGGTATCAGTCGGAATGACGCAGCGGTTATTATCGCGGATAAACGCATCAGCGACTTTTTTGATGAAGCTGCGGCAGACCATGCAGAGCCAAAGAAAATTGCAAGCTATCTTGTAGGAGAGTTCATGCGCCGTGTAAATCTCGGTGAGATAGACCTTGATGCACTGAAATTCAGCGGCAAGGAGTTTGCACAGCTGGTGGAGCTTCTGTATTCCGATAAGCTGTCGCAGGCGAATGCAAGGCTCGTGCTGAGCGAAATGACAGAAAGCGGCGGCGCTCCGAAGGACATAGCGGATGA
>JAFSHE010000049.1 GCA_017440445.1 Oscillospiraceae bacterium
AAGCTCCTGCAGCACCTCCTGCTCCCGATCCTCAGATAGTTCTGCTGACAGAGATCCGCGATCTGCTGAAGAAGGACGAGGCTGTTGAAACAGAAGCTGAAGCTGTAACAGAATAAAATAAGATATCATGACCTCTGCTTTTTTTGCGGAGGTCTTTGATGTTTTCAAGGTATCCGGTCGTGCTGAAACGCAGCTTGTTTTTGTATAAATATATCTTGCAAATTCAGTGATAATATGGTAAAATAAATGCAAAGTATTTATTTTACCTTTATTTCAATGTCCTCGCAGATACGCAAATTAAAGATTTGCTTCCTGCGAATCGGACGATTTTACCATGCCCTTGCGGACATGTCAAAATGAAACAAGAACTTATCTCCGAAAGGAGTGACATATATGCTGGATTACTGTGTTTGCCCTAAGTGTGAACGCATGATAATGCTGGATAGTGATATGCCTACGGGCTTTTGCCTTTATTGCGGTACGCACATCGCTTATGATGAGGCGAGAGAGGATTTCCTCAGCGGTCTGCGCTCGGCTATTCCTGATGAGTTTTCGCTGGAGGTGGATCTCAGCGAGCTGATCGACGAGGATGACGCGCAGGAGGATTCCGCCTACGGTCTGTCGGAATGCAGAGAGGAATGCGCGGCGGCTCAGGAGCTTATGGGTAAATGGGATTTCGCCAAGGCGTTTGAGCATTATTCCAGAGCCTGTGAGTGGTGCCCTGCGGATTTTGAAGCGGCATGCGGCAGGATGACATCAGGGGTGTTGAAGCTCAATGATGTGGAGAACTGGGAAAACAGGCTTCAGGACTGCATTGGTGTGATACGCTCCCGTAACGACTGGGATATGGCGCAGAAGAGTCTTGAATATGCGCTTGATATATTGAAGAAGTTTCTTTCAAAGGGCGGACGTTTTGTTGCACCGTATTACACCTACGGCTTTTTCAGGCAGATAACAGAGAGCTTTCCGATGCTTAACAAGACCGCGATGGAGATATTCGCGCATTGTCTGAATGTTGATAATGCTCCGTTTACCGATGCTGCCCGTCTGGATCATGAAACAACACGCTTTGCGGTAGGAAGCTTTTCAGGCGAGCCTGATAAGAATCTGCGATATCCGCTGCTGCTGGTTTTGAAGCACCATGAAAGCGAGCAGACGGTCGCGGCACTCTGCCGTGCACTTTATGTATATGAACGCGCGGTGTGGCTGAGAAACCGTGATAATGAGCGCATAGATGATGTTATAGGCTTTATGGAGCTTGCATGGAAGGATCTCTATGCCGAAAAGCGCAGAAAGCTTGCGGCAGACGCAGCTTATGATCTGCTGATGATGGGCGGAATCGAGCAGAACACCACTCCAAAGGAAAAGCTGGTGTTCCTTTCAAGAGTGTACAGCTACAAGCAGATACAGCGCATGGAGCCATTCTTCGGGGAGGATCTGTTCTTCCGCCGAGTGCAGAGCGAGGTCTATCTGCGGCAGCAGGGGGCAAGCCCTGTTTCCGCTGAATATAAGAAGATACAGGCTAAGATACGCACGCTGTCAGATCAGATGACAGCCACCGATTACTACAGCGGCACACGTTTCGTGTGACGGAAGCTATACCGCCCTTTGCGGTGGAAGAAAGGAATTGATCATGGCTAATTTGCAGAAACTTACTCGAGAGTACGGCGAGATAGTATGGACAGGCAAGAAGTGTATTCTGGGTCTGCCGATATCCTTTACACGCTATATCCTGACAGATACAAAGCTTGTGACTAAGATAGGTCTGTTCAGTATCCGTGAGGATGAGATAGAGCTGTACCGCGTTTATGATATGGCTCTTACGCTGCCATTTGGTCAGCGCATAGTCGGTTGCGGTACGCTGAAGCTGCTTTCCAA
>JAFSHE010000050.1 GCA_017440445.1 Oscillospiraceae bacterium
GGGTAGCTGAGGGTGGCAACAAGCTGATAGTTTCCGGTACCGATGCAGATGGTATGCGCAACAAACTGTATCTGGTAGATGCAGGCGCACGTGTAATATACGATCTTAATGCTAAGGACACCGTAATGGACGGTTCTCTTATAAGCGTAGGATACAGTGCTGAGCAAAAGCTTCTGTTCCTGTGCTTCAAGGAAAACAGCACGTATTACACCGCTGTCCTCAAGCTTAACTCAAACACCAACATCGAATATCAGGGCATCGTGTTTGAAACTGCTGCTAAAACAACACTCCTCAGCAGTGTTGGCGGAAAGCTGTTCCTCTCCGCTGTCGATGGAGCGCTTACCCAGATATACGCTGTGGATATAAATACAGGTAGCTCACGTATCATAAAGACTTATGATAATGCTCCCAGAATATTGCAAAATCTTGCATTCACACATGCCGTTGTATATCCCTCCGCAAACGCACTCACAGGAAATATCGAAATATTTGATCCTGTAACAGAGACCTTTATCAAAACAGACAGCTTCAACGATGCAGTTGCATTCGGCGCAAGCAAGCATAGCTTCAGCATAAACGGAAGCGTATATACGGTTTCTGCAGGTGCTTTAGTATCCGCTGGCGGCCCTGCTGTTACAGCAGCGATCGATTATCGAAAGAGCTTCTCTCCCTACTACTATGCTTATGCGGATAGCGGATATATATCTATAACTGAAAGCGCTTATTCCACCGAAAACAAAACAGGTGCTTTGGTATTTACCGAGATAACCTCAAGCTGTACAGCTGAATTCAGAGATACTCTGGATAGCGCACTGGGCATGAGAAATGCTTTGGCAACAGGTGCTTGCAGCGACGCTGGAATCACCTCTCAGAGCAGATTGCTGGAATGTCTCCCCGTTTACTACTCAAAGAACGCAGTGGCTACGCTGAAATCTCTCTGTAAGATATCCGATGGCGGCGCTCTTGAGTATACCTCTGGCGGAATGAAACCGCTCAGAGTCGCTGATACTCAGCTTGTAGTAAACTCTGTCGGAGATACTCAGGCAAACGGCGTTCTCTACATCAAGGCGGGTACATTCGGCGGAAAGCTTGCCTACCGTGCAGTAAACGTATTATTTGTACGTGAGGACGGAGTATGGAAGCTCGATACTGTTATAAAGTAACTCAGAACAAATTCAATTGGGGAATTTGCTGATAAAGCATAAAGTCGCCGCACATTATCAGTGTGCGGCGCAATTTTTTAGGTGAAATATGAACAAGAAGATCATTATAGCCGCATCCGTGCTTGCTACTGTATGTGCAGCGGGAATAATTATATGGCTGATATTGACAAACAGCCTGATCAATTCCCCGCATGCAGAGATATACATAGATGGCTCGCTGTACAAAATCTGCGACTTGTCTACGGATGAGAAATTCACGGTAGAAACTCAGCATGGCTTCAACAGAATAATGGTGCTTGACGGAGCTATATCCGTTTGTGACGCAGACTGCCCCGATAGAGTGTGCGTCCGGACAGGAGCAATATCAGGTGGAGCAGTGCCGATAATCTGTCTCCCGCACAGATTGGAAATTCGTATAGTATCGGGCGAGGATAGCATTGACGGTCAGATAAGGTAATAAACAGGCATTTTTTCTGAAAAAGTGCCTGTTTTCATCATTTCCACACATTTATTTTTCAAAAAGGGCTTAACAATCGAGAGAAAATGTGGTATACTATATTAGAATAGGCGTAAAATGTACCGTCTGTTCATTTATATAAAACAGAAATTTCATAACAAATATTACATAACGTTATATAGCTATGATCGAGTGATCTTTATACTCATCAGATCTGACCAAGAGGGTAAGGAGAATATGGACAAGAAAAAGATCAAGTACATCAAGATAAAGGACGACCAACCAAAGCGTTCTGACAAGAAAAAGAAAAGCAAGGTGCTTAAGAACATCGGTCATGCCATGACTATCGTCGGCACGACCTTCTCTGCAATGCTGCTTATTATAGTAGTTATGATGTGCATTGTGGTAACAGTGCTTACGGTATATGTTCTGGACTTTGCCGACAACAGCTACGACGCTAACCTGCGTGATGTAGAGATGAAGTACACCAGCTTTGTCTACGCATACGATGAACACGGCAACGAGGTGGAAATAAAGCGCCTCGCAGCAGATGAAAACCGTATATGGGTAGACTATGAGGAGATGCCTCTGTGCCTGATAGACGCTGTTACCGCAGTAGAGGACAAGCGTTTCTACGAGCATAAGGGTGTAGACTGGCAGCGTACAGTTTCCTCGCTGCTTGCGGATGTGCTTAATACCAGCGGTGCAGGACAGGGTGGTTCTACCATCACACAGCAGCTTATCAAGAACATCACAGGCGACGATGAGGTAACCTGGGAGCGTAAGCTCCGTGAGATATTCCGTGCGCTCAGCATAGAGGAAAAATACACCAAGATAGATATTATCGAATCCTACCTGAACCGTATCTGGTTCGGCGGAATGATATACGGCGTAGGCGCTGCCTCTGCATACTACTTCGATAAGGAAGTATCGGAGCTAACCATAGCAGAATCCGCAATACTTGCGGGAATGATACGAAGCCCAGGCAGCTACAACCCCTACTCAAGCCTTGAAAACTGCAAGGAGCGTCAGATGTACGCACTTGACCACATGTACGAGCAGGGTCTGATAAACACTCAGCAGTATGAATCTGCTTACTACAACAAGGAAAAGGTATACTTTGCAAGACCTGTTTACGGAGATGATTTCGGATACATCGACGAAAGGACTCTCCAGACCGATACAGATACCGAAGACATCCTTGAGAACGAGGATTTCGACCCTGAGTACGAGGCATACAAGTGGAACGGTGACTACGAAGTATCCCAGAACTGGTATGTTGACGCAGGCATCGAACAGGTCATCAACGACTACGCAGAAGAAAAGGGAATAAAGTACACCTCCGCTAAAAAGGAGATATACAACGGCGGCTACAAGATATTCCTCAACATGGATATCGCCATGCAGGAGGAGCTTGAGCGCAAATACCGTGACCCCTACACTGTGCTTTCAAAGTACGACCCCGCAGCAGCCAAGGAGGACCTTATCCAGTCTGCATTCGTTATCATGGATTACTCAGGTACGGTGCTTGCACTGGTAGGCGGTCTTGGCGAAAAGGAGGGCGACGGTACCTTCAACCGTGCAACACAGGCATTCCGTGCTCCAGGTTCGACCATGAAGCCCATCTCCACCTACTCAACTGCGATAGAGCATAATCTTATCACCTATTCGACGATGCTCCCAGACA
>JAFSHE010000051.1 GCA_017440445.1 Oscillospiraceae bacterium
GATTTCAAGGATAAACCGCACCGAAGCGCTGAGATACATGGGTTACAAGGAAACCCCTGATGAAAAGATAAGCGCAGTTATAGATGAGTGCGAGCAGGAGCTTTTAAGCGAGGCACGTCCCCAGTATGTGTGGCGTGTGTTTAATATAGAGAGAGCCGGCAAGCAGGTATGGCTTTCCGAGTGTGATTATCAGCTGGAGGGCAACGATATATCTGACCACCTGCGTGGCTGTGATAAGGCGGCTGTTATCTGTGCAACGCTTTCCTCTGATACTGACAGATACATAAAGAAGCTTGATGTCAGTGACAGCATGAGAGCAGTCATCACCGATGCTCTTGCAAATGCCATGATAGAGCAGGTGGCAGAGGACGCACGTAAGAATATCCTTGAGGAGATGAGCGGATACTCCACCACATGGTTGTATGGCGCAGGCTACGGAGATTTCCCGATAGAGTGCGCACCGTTCCTTATCGCAAGCGTTGACGCAGTGAGAAAGATAGGCGTTTGCTGCACGGCTACGCACATGCTTACTCCCAAAAAGACTGTTGTAGGTATCGTTGGATTGTCAAGAGGTGAGCTTGATCGGAAGCATCGTAACTGTGAGGATTGCGGAATGAAGGGTACATGTAAGTACCGTGAGTATGGACTCAGATGCTGATATGTCAGTGAACTGAACGGTGGGAATTTATTTCCCGCCGTTTTTTATTGGAGTTCAGGTGAGTTTTTAGAATGTAATATAGTAAAAAAGTAAAAGTTTTCTGAAAAAATAGTTGACAGATTTGAAAAAGTATGATAAAATATTAATTGGTTTATAACGCTTTAACAATTTAAAGCTGTTTAGCGTTATAGCTTTTTAGCTTTAAACAATATTAGTGAAAAAGCGCAAGTATATCAGATCGGAGAATAATATGGGTTCACAAATCGCAACGTTTATCATTCTGGGAGTGTACATAGCTGTTATGGTAGGCATAGGCATATACACATCCCGCAGGACAAAATCAACGGATGACTTTATGCTTGGCGGAAGAAATGTCGGCGGCTGGCTGACAGCTTTCTCTTACGGAACTACATACTTTTCTGCGGTAGTATTTATCGGTTATGCGGGACAGTTTGGCTGGAGCTATGGTGTTTCCGCCACATGGGTAGGTATAGGCAACGCTATTCTGGGAAGTACGCTGCCCTGGCTGATACTCGGCAGAAGGACAAGACTGATGTCCAATCACCTTGCAGCAAGGACAATGCCTGAGTTTTTTGAACGCCGTTTCGATTGCAACTGGCTCAAGACGGTTTCAGCTGTTATCGTGTTCGTGTTCCTTATTCCGTATACAGCGTCTGTATACAATGGTCTTTCCCGTCTTTTCGGAATGGTATTCGACCTTGGCGAGAACGGATATGTGTATATCATAATTGCAATGGCAGTTATTTCCGCTGTGTATGTTATTCTTGGCGGATACGGTGCAACAGCACTCAATGACTTCTTCCAGGGCATGATAATGCTGGTGGGTATCGTTTCCGTTGTGGTATGCGTGCTTAACGGCAAGGGCGGATTTTCCTCCGCACTGGAGCAGCTTGGTCAGGTTGAGGGTCAGACAGGTCTTAACACACTGTTCGGTCCTGATCCCATCAATCTTTTCGGTGTCGTTATCCTGACCTCTATCGGTACATGGGGACTTCCTCAGATGGTACAGAAGTTCTACGCCATCAAGAGCGAGAAGGCTATCTTCAAGGGAACAGTTATCTCTACCATATTTGCATTTATCGTAGCAGGCGGCTCATATTTCATGGGCGGATTCGGCAGACTTTATGCTACAACTGACGCTGCTGATACCACTAAGGCGCTTATTGAAGTATCCGGTGGCAAGCCCGCATACGATACCATCGTTCCCGCTATGCTGGAAGCTGCGCTTCCCGATATCCTTATCGGACTTGTTGTGGTGCTGGTGCTTTCCGCATCGCTGTCCACGCTGTCCTCTCTGGTGCTTACCTCCAGCTCCACACTGGTAAACGACCTCATCAAGCCCAGAGTTAAGTCCATGCACGACAAGCAGCAGATGCTTGCCATGAGAATACTTATTGCGGCATTCCTTATTATTTCAGTTGTGATTGCGTGCAATAAGAATGCTTCCATCTCCACGCTGATGAGCTACTCATGGGGTGCGCTTTCAGGCTCCTTCCTTGGTCCGTTCCTGTTTGGTCTGTTCAGCAAAAAGACATCCAAGACTGCCGTCATGGCAAGCTTCTGCACGGGTGTTGGCATAACTGTTGTACACATGGTGCTTTTCGGCTTCGGCATTGAGGCATTCGACGGAATAAAGCAGGCAGTGCTTGCTCTCAACCTGCCGATAAATGTGCTTTCTCCCATCAATGCAGGTGCATTTGCTATGCTGGTGTCTATCGCAGTTGTTCCGCTTGTCAGCCTGTTTACTAAGGCTCCCGACAAGGCGATCGTTGACGATGCGTTCAGCAGCCTTGAAAAGAAATCTGAGGCATAACATAAATAGTACAGCCCTCTCCCGTTTGTTCGGGGGAGGGCTTTTTTTGTTAGTAATTAGGAATTAGGAATGAGGAATGAGCGTGTTGACGGCTTCGCCGTCAACGCTGCGATTTTCACTTCGCCGACAGAGTGTCGCCGATTTCCTTGCGGAAACCGTGAAAATCGTTGTAACGAGAGGGGATTTATATCTCAAAACGGCAGCACCGTAACGTATCACATGATTATCAGGCAGTCGCCTATAAATTACGAGGCAATTTCGATACGCGGCGATAGCCGCAACTTTAATTCC
>JAFSHE010000052.1 GCA_017440445.1 Oscillospiraceae bacterium
GGACTTATTTTCGGCGTAAGGGGAATGGACAGGCTTCCTGCGGTGCTTATCGCATTCATAATCAACTATGCCTGCTACTTCTCAGAGATATACCGCGGCGGTATCGAGAGCATCCCCAAGGGTCAGTACGAGGCGGGTCAGGTGCTTGGTATGACAAAGACCCAGATATTCTTCCGTATCGTGCTGCTTCAGGTGGTGAAGCGTATAGTGGCTCCCATGGGAAATGAGATAATCACGCTGGTTAAGGATACCTCCCTTGCCCGTGTTGTAATGGTGGTGGAGCTTGTTCAGTCCGCTCAGAACATCATCGCACAGAAGGCTATTATATGGCCGCTGTTCTACATAGCTGTGTTCTATCTGCTGTTCTCGGGTCTGCTTACGATACTGCTTAACTTCATCGAGAAGAAGCTGAACTATTACAGCGGTTAATGTAAACGGAGGAAATATGGCATTTCTTGAAGTAAAAAAAATATACAAGACCTTCGGCAAGACGGAGGTATTAAAGGGCATAGACTTCACCCTTGAAAAGGGCGAGGTGCTTGCTATAATCGGCTCCTCGGGAAGCGGAAAGACTACTCTGTGCCGCTGCATAAACTTTCTGGAGCGTCCCGATAAGGGAGTGTTCTCCATCGATGGCGAGGAGATATTCAATGCGGAGCATACACAGTACTCCGAGAAGGAGATACGTGAAAAGCGACTTCATTTCGGAATGGTTTTCCAGAGCTTCAATCTGTTTCCGCAGTATACGGTGCTGAAGAATGTTTCGCTGGCACCCGAGCTTATGTACATAAACAAAAAGCTGCCAAAGGACGAGAAGAAAGCTGTCTTGAAAGAGATAGACGAAAACTCCCGCAGGCTGCTTGATACGGTGGGCCTTTCCGAGAAGGTTGACAGCTATCCCTGTGAGCTTTCGGGAGGTCAGCAGCAGCGTGTGGCTATCGCACGTGCGCTTGCTATGAAGCCCGATATACTGTGCTTTGACGAGCCTACCTCAGCCCTCGACCCCGAGCTTACGGGAGAGGTGCTGCGTGTTATCAGAGAGCTGAAAAGCTCCGACCGCACAATGATAGTGGTTACGCATGAGATGAACTTCGCAAGAAGCGTTGCGGACAAGGTCATCTTTATGGCGGATGGAGTTATCGAGGAGATGGGTACTCCCGACGAGGTGTTTGGTGCGCCTAAGAGCGAAAAGACAAGGGCATTCCTCAACAAATCCCTTGAAAATCCCATGGGTGAGGGAGCATCGCTGAAAAAAGCATAAAAAATGACGGAGCGGCTGAATGCCTCTCCGTCTTTTGTTTATAAGGTGTTTTATTGCTGTGCTGACAGCAGCTCGCTCTGTTTTTTCTTGCTGAAGGAGCCGAGTACCAGTGCATAAGCCTTGTCAAGCATATCACGCATTAGCTCGTCCGTGATGCTGCCCGCAGCCTTTACAGAGTTCCAGTGCTGCTTGTTCATGTAGTAGCCCGGGATGATGTCCTCGTACTGACTTCTGAGAAACTCCGCTTCAAGCGGCTCAGCCTTCAGGGTGATGTAGTAGGGAGTATTGTTTTCGCCAAGGCACACCGCAGCGAACATCTTCCCGCCGATGCAATAGCGTATCCAGTTCCAGTCGGGCTGAAGATTTCGTGTAACTCCCGACTTGCTTGTAAGATACTCGTCAAGCCATGTGTATTTCAGTGCGGAAAGCCCCTCGTTTATCCTTTGCTCGTCCATCATATACCTCCGAAAGCTTTGAGAAACCGCATGTTGTTAGTTATGATTATGCTTTTCCAGTGGTTTGCTGACACATGGAATTCGCTGTAGTCCGTCCACCACTGCCACGGTACGGGATAAGACCCGTCAGGGAGCTGTCCCTCTGTGATAAGTCTGCATTCTGCTGCGATAAGCTCCTCGTTGCCCGCATAGAACAGGCTGTCGGGGGAGTGGATGAAGTTCGATGGCAGCGGAACATATTCCTTGCCGTATTTTGAGATGTCATGACATATCTCGGAATTCACCTGACGTATAAGGCATTCCTTGAAGCGCTCCATATCCGCTATCTGAGCGTTGGTTTTGCAAAGCGCTTCATACAGGCGTACAAAGCATGCCTTAACATGCATTTCCTCAAAAGGCTCGGCGGAAATGAACCACTCCGCAGCCTGCCTTGCGATGGTACAGCCCTTTTCGTAAAGCTCTGAGCTGCTGTCTGCAAAACGAAGTATAAAGCCAGCAAGTGCCGCAGTCGGATTGTATTTCAGCTCGCCGTTTTCGTTGTACTCCCACCATATCGCATGGGGATAGTCGGTGTGGGGGGGGACGCAGTTAAGCCACTGATTATGTGCTGTATCGAAATCCGCACCGCTGTCAAGATAGCGCAGTATGCCCTGAATTACAGGATGTGAGCTGTCCTTTACGCCTGTTTCAAGAATTATTTCAGTCGCCTGCCAGGTCTGTATCGGAGAGGAGTTCGGATTAAGATAATCAGGCTCCAGTCCGTGGCCGAAGCCGCCGTCCTCATTCTGATAGAATGAAAGCGCACTCAGCACATCATCTGCGCTGCCATTTCTGAAATAAAACCGCCATAATGCGAGGTCAAGAGGTCGTGCGTTTCGGCAGATAAAATGCTCTGCCTTAGCGAATGTATTCATATATGTGCTCCTTTTTGTTTTTTCTCATTGTAACACAGGTACAGATATCTGTCTTGTAAAAATCCGACATCAGCGTTTTCTGTGTGCGAACTCCATCGCCTGACGGGGCGACATCAGGTGGCGGCTGTAAAAATCGTGCAGCAGATGGGACTGGTCGAAATAGCCGTGCTTCTCCACCGCATCAAGGATATTGAAGCGTGGGTCGAACAGCATATCCTGCCACAGCAGCTGATATCTCACCAGTGAGGAGAAAAGCTTCGGAGAAGCTCCCACAGCAGAGCTGAACAATCTTTCCAGACGTCTTTCGGATACCGAGGCATAGCCGCAGATATCCGATACCTTTGCACGGCCGCCGTTTGACAGCATAAAGTACAGCGCATTGAGCATATCACTGTGAAGCCGCTCGGGGTGCAGTCTGCCAAGAAGAAAGCGCTCCGCTATCCTCGCTTTTTCCGAGAGTGACGGAACATCGAACAGCAGCGGCTCAAGCTCCCGCCGAAATCCGCTGAAGAATTCATCCACATGGAAAGCAATATTCCTGCATCCACGGAAGTCATGCTCTGCGAAAAGCACTGCGCTCCACGCATAGAACCGTATCGCAAAGGTAGCAGCGATAGGCTTCGGCGCAGCGGGAAGCTCCACCGCCGAGGCACTGTAAGAGTGTTCGTCAAGGGTGCATACAAAGCCGTTATAGCGGTTGTTTGTGTAGTCTATCTCGAATATGATATCGATACA
>JAFSHE010000053.1 GCA_017440445.1 Oscillospiraceae bacterium
GCTGGAAATGAGATTAAACTAAAAGCAACTACTCTAAACAATGAAGAACTTTCTATAGAAAGAAGAACAGTGGTAGATATGCACTTTTTATATGGAACAATATCTGATAAAAATAATTCTAAATTTATATTTGGCAAGGATATTATATACTTGAATAGTTTGCAAAGATTGGAGGGCGAGCCTTGCGGCGTAGCAAGATTGCTTATGATAAACTTATATAATCTAAAAGAAGAGCTGTCTTTTTCGGGTATTTTTTTGAATCCGGTGGCAACATCAGGAGTAGTTGAAAAAACAAAAAATGATGAAGAGTTGAGAGTTTTTTACAAAAAATATCTACATATTGATGAAAGTTCATTTGTAGAAGGACCGCCACCTATGCTTTAATACAATGAAAAGTTAAAAATTAATTGTATTTCTAAAAAATAAATATCAATGCAAAAAATCTATTTCGCTCAACATAGACAATAACGCATAATCCGAACACTTTCGTTAATCGTATGGTGTTCGGATTTGTTTTTTATCTGTAATATGTTTCGGCACCGTCTGTATAGGCGGTGCCGTACTTTATATATTGAAAAGCAGCTAGCTATTCCTTTTCTTTCTGTATTCCGATGGCGAAACACCGACGTGTTTATGAAACAGCCTGCTGAAATACAGAGGATTGTCGTAGCCGACATATTCAGCTATTTCAGAGATGTTATATTTAGTTCCCTCAAGCAAGCTTTGTGCATTCGCCATTCGTAGAGATAGGATATACTGCATAGGAGTGACCTTTAATATCTGCTTAAAGCAGCGTATGAACCAGCAGGTGCTCATATGGCGAGATTCTGCATACTCATCTATGTTGATAGGCTTGTTGTAATTCTCGTTGAAATAATGCGTAGCTCTTTCGATCTCGTTCTGTATCTCGCTGCCTGACTTCTTGCCTTCTTTAAGATAGCGGTTTATCATAATGAAGATATGGCGGAGCATAAGCGACATAAGCTCTTCATAATTCGGGCGGCATAGCTGCAGCTCCTGTATCATTTGACGGTACAACCACGCATAATCGGGAGAGGTTCCTGTGTAAAACACATTCTCTGAATGTGGCAGCTCATAATTATCAAGAATACCGTCCACCATTCTTCCAGTGAAATGCACCCAGTACACTTCAGTCTTGTCAGGAGCGTGATAGTAATAAAACTGTATTTCGCCCGGGCGAAATAATATCATATTTCCTTCTGTAATGACTGTTTCTTTGCCGTCAAGCCCGTCAAAGTAGAAATACCCCTTGCCTTTGGCAATATATAGGAGCTGGTAGTCCTTTCTGCCCTTCGGGCGTTCAGTGCTGACGACAGGTCTGCTGTGGACACGATAATATCCGCAGCTGGTAACGACCAACGATTTACTATGATCTACCATATCGGACAGCGAGTTATGTAAATATGCAACATTTGTAAACATAAAAATATCTCCTCTCATCATAGTCTGATATGATTTTATCATATTTTACAGAGTATTTCAAGTAGATTGTATCATTTTGTGTATGTTTTATTTAATTGTGTTTATAGTTTATGATTGAAAACGGTGGTAGAATAAAGACAGAAGCAAAGGCGCCTTTAATTGAAAGCAGCGTTCTTCGGGTATGACGAAAATGCTGTTATCGGTACAAAACTCGAGACTTGTGCCGACCCCTTATAACAACGGTTTTTCAATTCAAAGGAGATGTTATTATGACTGACAGAAGGTATCTTAAATGGTACAATAAGATCGGATACGGCGCAGGAGATATCGCAGGAAACGTGATATATGCGTTCATATCCACATTCATTATGATCTATCTGACGGACACCGCAGGGCTTAACGCAGGCATCGTAGGTACGCTTATGATGATATCTAAGTTCTTCGACGGATTTACAGATGTGATCTTCGGTGCACTGATAGATAAGACTAAAACAAAGATGGGCAAAGCAAGACCCTGGATGCTGTGGCCCTCCATAGGAAACAGCGTTATGCTGGTTGCACTGTTTGCTGTTCCTATGGAGTTTGGCGATGTAGCAAAATATGCATATTTCTTTATCTGCTATACACTGCTGCACGCTGTATTCTACACCGCAAATAATATCGCTTACTCCGCACTTACCGCTCTTATCACCCGCAATGGCAACGAGAGAGTACAGATGGGCTCCATCCGCTTTATCTTTGCATTCAGCACAAGCCTCCTTATCCAGTGGGGTACTGTTAAGGCAGTTGAACTGTGCGGCGGCGGAGCAGAGGGCTGGAGAACAGTAGCTATCATCTATGCGATCATCGGTCTGGTTGTAAACACGATCTCCGTATTCTCTGTAAAAGAGCTTCCTGAAAAGGAGCTTGAAAAGGAAAATCCCGCTGACGAAGAAGCTGCAAAGTTCTCCGCTGAAGCGTTCCCTGATCTTGAGCTGGCCGACAAAGACAACCGCACAAAAGACGAAAGTAAGAAGTACACTCTCATCGACGCTACGAAACTGCTGCTGTCAAATAAATACTACGTGCTGATCTGCGGTGTGTACATTCTTACTCAGCTGTTTTCTGCAACACTCAGTATGGGTATCTACTATATGACCTACATTCTCGGCGACGCAGATATGCTCGGCACATTCTCCCTTGCAATCAATGTTCCGATGATCTGCGGTCTGCTTATCACTCCTTTCCTTGTAAAGAAATGCAAGGGTATGTATAAGCTGAACCTCACAGGCTACTTGATCTCCACTATCGCAAGAGCGCTCGTAATGGTCGGCGGCTATATGCAGAATATTCCTATGATGCTTATCTTCACAGGTGTTGCGGCGATCGCAATGAGTCCTATGCAGGGCGACCTCAACGCACTTATTGCAGCTTGCTCCGATTACACCTACCGTACAACAGGCAAGCGTATCGATGGAACAATGTATTCCTGCTCATCGCTCGGCGTAAAGATCGGCGGCGGTATCGGAACAGCATTGACAGGCTGGCTGCTTGCAGCAGGCGGATATGTTGCGAATGCTCCCGTTCAGCCTGAATCCTGCATCAATATGCTGAACTTTATGTATCTGTGGCTGCCTATGCTGCTTAACCTTGTGATAACTCTGCTGCTTTCAGGACTGAATGTCGAAAAGGCAAATGAGGACTGGGACAAGACACACGCTGTAACTACCGAGGAGGTATGATCTATGAATCCTACACTGAGCTGGCTTTCTGATCCTGAAATATTTGAAGTAAACCGTGAAAGAGCGCATTCCGATCACAGCTATAATACAAAGGACGGCGATCTTCGCCCGAGTCTCAACGGTATCTGGAAGTTCAATTACTGCGAGCATCCCGACGACAGACCTGCTGATTTTTACAAAGCAGAGTATGATGTAACAGCCTTTGATGAGATCAAAGTCCCCGGACACATTCAGTTACAGGGCTATGACAGACCGCAGTATGTAAATACACAGTATCCTTGGGAGGGACACGAAAAGCTCCTGCCTCCCCAGATACCGCAGAAGCGCAACCCTGTCGGAAGCTATGTAAAATTCTTTGATGTTGACAAGGAACTTCTCGGCAAAGAAACCTTTATCAGCTTTCAGGGCGTGGAAACTGCGTTCTATGTGTGGCTCAACGGCGAATTTGTAGGCTACTCCGAGGACAGCTTCACTCCCTCCGAGTTCAACATTACCCCTTATCTCAAGGAAAAGGGCAACAAGCTCGCAGTCGAGGTTTACCGTTACAGCACAGCAAGCTGGCTTGAGGATCAGGATTTCTGGAGATTTTCGGGTATATTCCGTGATGTGTATCTGTACGCAGTACCCGAAATTCACGTCCGTGATATGAAGATCATCGCTGATTATGATTACGAAAACGGCAACGGTATCATCACGACAGAGCTTGATATCACAGGCGACAGCGACTATTCAGTTAATATTACCCTTACAGATAAAAACGGCAGCAAGGTCTTCGAGAGCGATATAGCGGATGTTACAGCGTCTATCCCCGATATCCGGCCTTGGAGCGCTGAACAGCCCTACCTCTACACACTTACCGCTGAGATCGTTGCAGACGGCGAGGTCATTGAAACAGCCGAAACCAAGGTAGGCTTCCGTACCTTTGAGATGAAGAACGGCATTATGTGCCTGAACGGAAAGCGCATCATTTTCAAGGGAATCAACCGTCACGAATGGAGCGCAGAAGGCGGAAGAGTTGTTACCGAAGAAGATATGATGTGGGACATCCGCTTTATGAAGCGTAATAACATAAACGCTGTCCGCACCTGCCACTATCCGAACAACTCTCTTTGGTACAGACTTTGCGACGAGTACGGTATCTACCTTATCGACGAAACAAACCTTGAATCACACGGCACCTGGCAGAAGATGGGCGCTTGTGAGCCGTCTATAAATATCCCTGCTTCTCTTCCCGAGTGGAAAGAAGCCTGCTTCGACAGAGCAAGGTCGATGTACGAGCGTGACAAGAACCACGCAAGCGTGCTGATATGGAGCTGTGGAAACGAAAGCTACTGCGGCGATGATATCGCAGCAATGGCGGAATACTTCCACGAAGCAGACAGCACCAGACTTGTTCACTACGAGGGCGTAGTGTGGAACAGAAAATACGACCACATCACCGATATGGAAAGCAGAATGTACGCAAAGCCTGCCGAGGTCGAGGATTACCTCAGACAGA
>JAFSHE010000005.1 GCA_017440445.1 Oscillospiraceae bacterium
CACAGAGCCTGAGGATCCTGAGACTCCCGAAGATCCCGAGACTCCTGTTGATCCTGAGACTCCCGAAGATCCCGAGACTCCTGTTGATCCTGAGCTCCCTGAGACTCCTGCAGATCCCGAGACTCCTGCAGATCCCGAGACTCCCGAGGACCCCACAGAGCCTGAGAACCCTGACACAGGTGTTGCTCTCGCAGTAGTTCCTGCTGTTCTCGCTGGTGCTGCTATCGTAGTTGCTAAGAAGAGAAAGTAATTCGGACTTGCTGAATTAGAATCTTATTCTAAAATGAAACCGCCCTTTCGAGGGCGGTTTTTGTTTTATCATGGAAGAAGTTCTATTGCCTAAAAAAAGAATGTAAAATTTGTTAGAAATGACGAAAGAATAGATCGGATTTGTTGAATAAAAGAATTTAGGAAAATTAGGCAATTTACCTAATCAATATCTAGTGCGAAATTAAAGTTGCAACACCTAACCGCACAAAATGTAGAAAAATAGAAATGGATGATCTTATACGCTCCGCATGGTTATGCGAGTTAATCAGTTTAGATAATGTGCATAAAAATAATTAAATCTTATTGACAGGAGAGTATATTTTTGATATAATTAATACGGTATATATGATAGCGGTGTTATGGCTTTGTGTAATTTGACATCACATTCCGGCAGACTATGAGGTATATATGGAACACATCATCGAAGCAAAAGATATCTGTATGGACTTCCGGATAGGCGACGGAAGTGTTGTCCATGCACTCAAGGGCATCAACCTGCAGATACAGCCAAATAAGCTTTCTATTCTCAGAGGCCGTTCCGGCTCGGGAAAGACTACGCTTATCAATATTCTCGGCGCTCTGGACAGACCTACATCGGGTGAGGTGAAGTTCCTGTCCGATGACTGCGATATAACAAAGCTCTCCGATACTGCAAGGGATAAGCTCCGCAGGACGGATATGGCGTTCGTTTTCCAGTCAGTCGCCCTTATATCCACCATGACAGCCTACGAAAACGTGGAATTCGCGCTGAGGCTTGCTAAAATGCCTTATCGGGAGCGTGTTGACCGTGCAAAGCAGGCGCTGATACAGGTGGGTCTTGAAAAACGTATGCACCATCGCCCGGGCGAGATGTCAGGCGGTGAGCAGCAGCGTGTCGCAATTGCGAGAGCGATAGCGACCTCGCCTAAGATAATCTTCGCAGATGAGCCTACGGCAGAGCTTGACTCGCCGACGGGCTTCGCAGTTATGAAGCTGTTCAGGGATCTGGTTCGCCAGAACGACCTGACAATTGTCATGACAACACACGATACCTCCATGATGGAGGTGGCTGATATCGTTTACACGCTGGAGGACGGTGTGATAAGCGACATCAAGGAGAATGAAAACGTCGATCTTGACGGGGAGGTAACGGATGCCTAAAAAGGTCATGCTTGCGCCGCCCGAAAACGTCATGGTACAGGCGGACAATCTGGTAAAGATATACAAGTCCTCGGACGTTGAGGTAATGGCGCTTCAGGGTCTGGACTTAACGGTGGAACGTGGCGAGCTTATGGGCATCGTCGGCGCCAGCGGCAGCGGTAAATCAACACTGCTGAATATGCTTGGCGGCCTCGACCGACCCTCGGCGGGCGCACTTTTCGTGGACGGTAAGGACATGCTGAAGTTCACTGAAAAGGATTTCATCGAATATAAACGAAAAACAGTCGGGTTTGTGTGGCAGAATAATGCGCGCAACCTGATTCCGTATTTGTCGGCACAGCAGAATGTTGAGATGCCGCTGCTGCTTTCGGGATTCTCCAACCGCAGTCAGCGTGCCTCGGAGCTGCTGGATATGGTCGGTCTTTCCCATAGGAAGAACAGCCGTCTTGACCAGATGTCGGGCGGTGAGCAGCAGAGAGTAGCGATCGCTATTGCGCTGTCGAACAATCCGAAGCTGCTGCTGGCGGATGAGCCTACAGGTTCCGTTGATACGGCTACCGCAAAGCTCATTCTGGATGTTTTTCGTGATCTTAACAAGGTCATGGGCGTTACGATAATCATTGTAACGCATGATACAAAGCTTTCCGCACAGATCGACAGAGTGGTTGCCATCAGGGATGGTAAGACCTCTACTGAGCTTGTGCGCAAGACCTCCGCGCTGAAGTCCTTCGGCGAGCTTTCGGAGGAGGCGGCAGAGGCAGGCCACGAGGAGCTTTCAGTGCTCGACCGTGCAGGCCGTCTGCAGATACCCAAGGAATATCTGGAGGAACTCGGCATCAAGGGCGGCGACAAGGTCCGTGTGGAGCTGGAGGACGGAAGGATATGCATCTACCCCCGTCTGTAACGGGAAAAACATGTATCAGGATCGGGAGGGGAGAAGCCCGATTTACGCCTTATGGCGATAATGCTGAAACAGTAACTAGGAAAGGTGGAAAATACTGTGGCAAACAAGCAAGGTATGAGGCTGAGAAGAATAACATCACTGTTTTTGTCTGCGGTGATGGCAGTTACATCTCTTCAGCTTCAGATGACTCTGAGTGCGGCGGCTGAGGACAGCGGCTCCGATATAATTCACACAGATTCATCTATCAGCGCTGACAGTCTGAGCATCGTCAGCAACAAGAACGCATACAAGAACTACATCGAGAAGTATGTGAACGAGCCAAAGCCTATGGAGGAGATCGTTGTAAATGTTACCGATTTCACTGCGGCAGACGGCGCTATCACAGAAGTAAAGGACTTTGAGGGCTATGAGGACTGCGTATCCTGGCTTGACAGCGAGGGTACCATCACATGGAAGTTCAATGTCAAGACAGCAGGTCTCTACAACATGGAGATGTTCTACTATCCTATCGCAGGACAGAACACCACTGTTGAAGTTGATCTCAAGATCGATGGCGAAAATCCCTTCGATGAAGTAAGACTGGTCGAGCTTGACCGCTACTGGAAGAGCAAGACCGCTATCGAATACGACGCAAGAAAGAAAAACCAGAAGCGTCCTCCCCAGGTCGAGTACGACTGCTGGGTAACTTATCCCATCAAGGATAAGGACGGTCTTATCAATACACCGTACTTCTTCTACCTTTCCGAGGGTGAACATACATTAACACTGGAAGGCGTAAAGACAAACCTCTACATCAACGGCATCCGCTTCTTCAACAGCGAGGAGCTTCCCAGCTATGCAGAGATCGCGCCTACTCAGGATGAGATCAATAACACACCGGCACTCTCCAACGGTGAGGCAATTCTCTTTGAGGCGGAGTCCCCCAAGTACACTACCGCTTCCACTCTCTATCCTACATACGACAGAACTGACTATACAGTAAGCCCTTCCCACCCCGTAAACAAGCGTTACAACACGATCGGTACGGATACATGGGATCAGGCAACACAGGCTGTTATCTACGAGTTCGAGGTTCCTGCGGACGGTTACTACACACTCCGTATGAAGGCTCGTCAGAGCACAATGCGCGGCTTCTTCTCCAACAGACGCGTATACGTAAACGGCGTGGTTCCCTGCAAGGAGCTTGACGATGTTAAGATCAAGTACGATCCCAACTGGCAGACAGTTGAGTTCTGCGACGCAGACGGTAACCCCATCTACGTTTATCTCAAGGCGGGCAAGAACGAGCTCAGACTCGAGGCTATCCCTGGCGAGATTGGTGAGGTTATGCAGCGTCTTGACGACCTTATCTTCGAGCTTAACTACTATTACAGACGCATCCTGATGATCACAGGTCCCAGCCCTGACGAGTTCAACGACTACTTCCTCGATGAACAGATCCCCGAGCTGCTGACAGTGTTCCAGGATGCCATCGATACCCTCTATGAGGAGAAGGCAGGCATTGAAAAGCTGACAGGCGAAGGCTCTGAGGCTTCTACCCTCCAGACAATGGCAGTCATCCTTGATATGGCTGTTGAGGAGCCTGACGATATCCCTGTAATGCTCTCCAGCATCAAGGATCAGATCTCCGCAGTATCCGCATGGATGCGTGACTACCGTGACCAGCCCCTCGAGCTTGACTACATCGAGGTAAAGACCGTTCACGACAAGTATAAGGACGCAGGCTCCAACTTCTTTGCAGCGTTTGCGTTCAACTTCCAGGCATTTATCGGCTCCTTCTTTGAGGATTACACTTCTATCTCCGATTCTACAACAAAGGCGCTGAACGTTTGGGTTTCCCTCGGCCGTGACCAGGCTACCGTAGTAAACGAGCTGGTAAGCTCCGAGTACAACCCCAACCACACAACACAGATCGCTATCAGCCTTGTACAGGGCGCTGTACTTGAGGCTACCCTGGCGGGCAAGGGTCCTGAGGTTTCGCTGTTTATCGGCGGTGACTTCCCTGTTGTCTGCGCATCCAGAGGTCTGCTTGTAAATATGAAGGAGTTCACAGACTACGATGAGGTAGTTTCCAGATTTACTCCCGATATAACAACGCTTTACGAGTTCAACGGCGGTGTTTACGGTATCCCGCTGACACAGAACTTCCCCATGCTGTTCTACCGTACAGACGTACTTGAAGAGCTGGGCTACAAAGAGCCGCCCGAGTCCTGGGACGCTCTTATCGCAATGCTCCCCGACCTTCAGAGAAAGTACCTTGAGGTAGGTCTTATTCTTCCCTCTAACGTTTCCTCTCAGGTATTTGATGCGGGTAACACATTCGTTCTTCTTATGAACCAGACCGGTCAGAGCTTCTACACAGAGAATCAGCACGCAACAACATTC
>JAFSHE010000054.1 GCA_017440445.1 Oscillospiraceae bacterium
GACGGACAGTCCTCGGATGCGGTGCTTAATGAGCTGTCAGGCTGCTGCGCATTCCTCGGTGCAAAGTCAAAGGTGAAAGCATGGAAAGAAAGGCTGCAGGATAAGGGCGAGGATGAAACAGCGTCGCTTATAGGTGACGGAAATGTTATCGACCCTGCGCATCTTGAGAGATATCCCATATTCACAAGCACCATACATTCGATGAAAAGGATATTCCGCCATACGGATGAATTCGACGGTCAGTTTGATTACGTGATAGTGGATGAAAGCTCGCAGGTAAATATCACACTGGGACTGGTTGCGATGAGCTGTGCAAAGCACCTTGTGCTTATCGGTGACAATAATCAGATACCGCCTATCCTTTCGGAGATGGTGGAGGGAATAAACGAGGAATTCACGGATATCCCCGAGATGTACAGAGAGCAGGACGGCAAAAGCATTATCCATGCATGTGAGCAGATATTTGCAGGCAGGATACATTCTACGCTTCTTAATAAGCATTACCGCTGCCATCCGTCTATAATAGGCTTCTGCAACGAGTATGTATACGACGGACAGCTTCAGGTGATGACAAAGGGCGAGGGTGAATTCCGTATCCGTGCCGTGTGGTATGAGGGCGACTACTACGAGGACCCAAAAGAGGGCGTGGCTTATAACGAAAGGCGCAATTTCAAGACCTCGCAGCGCCACAACATGCGCCAGATAGAGATATTCATGAATGAGGAGCTGCCTTCGCTGCTGCGCCGCATGGATGAGGATGACTCCATCAGCGTGTGCGTTATCTCTCCGTATAAAAAGCAGCTTGAGATACTCCACGAGCGGCTTGCGGATTGCGATATTGAGAGCTTCTTCGAGGAGAATGAATACGACGGCGATCCCACAGTGGATGATATCCATCGTCTTACCATCCATAAGGCCCAGGGAAAGGGCTATGATATCATCTATATGTTCACCGTTGAGGATTGCAGCTATGCCGAGCGCTGGTCCTGGTGTCAGGACAGGCAGAAGGTGAATGTTGCGATATCCAGAGCTAAAAAGGAGTTCAGGATAATCACATCTTCCCAGTGGCTTCCCGAGGAGGTACAGAAAAAGCTGACGGGGTACGTGCTTCCTATACTTCAGCCCGAGGGCGACGACAGGGATCAGATGTTCTTCAAAAAGCTTTTCCGATATATTGCGGATAATTGCCCCGAGCCGCAGGGAGAGTTCGGCTTCCACAGGTCGCAGATGGCATCTGTGTTTGATAAGATACCGTTATACAGAGCGATTTCTGCCGATGCTGACAGCAGGGAGCGCAAAGAAAGATCAGCCCCCGAGTGCTGCATGCTTTCTGCGCTTATAAGCAAGTTTGGCGACCGTTATGAGGTATTGAGAGAGGTACCGCTGAAGTGCTTCACGGGATTGAGAGATTATTGCTCGGAAAACGATGCAGCGGCAGGTTATCTTGACAACGGCGCAAGATTTGATATCGTATTGTATAAGGATGGCGAGGCTAAGGCTATCCTTGAGATAGACGGCGCATTCCATCGTGCATTAGGCAGCAGCGGTGAGGCTCAGAGGGAACGTGATGCACTGAAGGACAGACTGGTTTCTGAGATGGGTGCAGAGGATATCTATGTCAGATTTCCTGTTGACGGCACGACAACGGAGGAGCTTAAAAAGATCTCCGATATCCTTGAAGCAGACGCTGCGCATATCGCATTGGAGATATCTGATGATGCTGATGTTGATGTCAGCATATTCAACCAGACCCTTGATATGTGCTTCAGTGATCTTGTACTGGGGACCCGTGAGGAGCTTCTTACAGACGAGCTGTGCGGGGCGCTTGCTGACAACAACTACATCGACCCGGAAAATGCGGAGTACGATCACAAGCTGCGTAATGATCTGTATCTTTGCCGTTACGCAACAGCATATTCCTTTGAGTATGCTATGATATATGATATCGTTATGCGTGCCTGTAAGAAACCGCTTGATGTGCTTTCGCTTGGCTGCGGCTCGCTTATTGATGCATGGTCCATGGCATACAGTAAGGATAAGCTGGCATATCCCTATGGAATAAGCTATACGGGAGTGGATGCAGCAAAATGGAACAGTAGCTTTGTTACACCTGCCATTAAAAGAAAGTTTGCGTCGTTTGATTTTAAAGAAAACGATGTGATTGATTATTTCGAAGCCAACATGGCTATCGGACAGAATGTGCTGGTATTCCCAAAGATAATCAATGAGCTTTCCAAGGATGAGATATATGCGCTTAACGGCAAGCTGTTCAAGGTCAGGTTTACAGGCGATGAATATTATATCATCGCATCTCACAGTCACAGCAAATGCCTGCATGGAATGTATCGAATAAGCTTTATAATCAACAAGATAATCAATAAGAATAATGAGTTTGAGGTATGCTCTGATATCAGAGAAATACTGGGCGAGGATCAGTACACCGCATTTAAAAACAGCTGGTGCGGCAGTAATGACGACCTTGTAAACCTTGCCGATATCAACGATATGCAGTGTAGGTTCATGGATGATATATTCCGTGATACGGGTACGAATACGAGCCAGAAACGTAAGCAAACGCTTGAAAAAGAGTTTAACTGTTACGCTTTCAGCAGTGTTACAGGTGAGAAGGTATCGTATATAAATCAGCTCAACGGCGATTTTGACAACGCTCTGCTTCGTGAGGCTATGCCGCGATACATAAAGGCAATGAGATATAAGGAGCTTGACCTGCGCCATCGTATAGTAAGGGCAAGTCAGATATCCTTCCAGATCATCAGGCTCAGAAGAAAGAAGTGATCGTAAGACCTCCTTGGGGTAGCATCCCTTGGGAGGTCTTACATAGGATAAAAGACAGGAGGGGCTTCCGATGAACGCAATTCTTATTATCGAGGACGATACCCATATCAACGAGCTTATTGCTACCGCTCTTGAAAAACAGGGCTATTACTGCCGTCAGGCTTTTTCTGGTACAGAGGGTCTGCTGTATGCAAAGTCAGAGCAGTTTTCCCTTGTGATAATGGATCTGATGCTTCCGGGGATGAACGGCGAGCAGCTTCTTCCCGAGCTGAAAAAGCTGCTTTCTGCACCTGTTATCGTTATTTCCGCAAAGGACAGCCTTGACAGCAAGATAGAGCTTTTACAGGCTGGCGCAGATGATTATCTCACCAAGCCCTTTGAGCTTCCCGAGCTTGTGGCGAGGGTAGGTGTGCAGCTTCGCAGAACAGGCGAGAGCAGTGCGGCTGCGGTGCATCTCTCCCATAAATCACTGACGCTTGATACGCAGCAGATGTCTGCGACCCTCGGCGACGCCGAGCTTCCTTTCACTAAGCAGGAATACAAGATACTGGAGCTGCTGATGAAAAATCCTACACGTGTATTTTCAAAGCAGGATATCTACGATTATGCCTGGGAGGGCGTTTACATCGGCGAGGACAAGACGATAAACATGCACATCAGCAATATCCGAAAGAAGATAAAGGCGATATCCGATGAGGATTACATCGATACTGTATGGGGCGTGGGCTTCAGACTGGCAAAATAAAAATCTTTACACTTTCTTTACCTTTTCTTTGCGATTAATTGAAAAAGAATTGTTATCATGTTTATTGTAAAGAGGAGGTCGCATGATGGATTACATACTTTCAACAAACAGCATAACCAAGCAATACGGAAAACATAAGGCAGTGGATAATGTAAGCCTGCATATTCGTCAGGGTGAGATATACGGACTGATAGGAAGAAACGGCGCAGGTAAGACAACTCTGCTTAAGATGATAAGCGGGCTTGCCGCTCCCACAGGGGGAGATTTCTCTCTGTTTGGCTGCGAGGGCAAGGAGCGCTCCCGTGTGATGCACAGGATAGGAACACTTATCGAAAACCCGGGATTATATCCCGAGCTTACCGCAGCGGAAAATCTTAAGCTGAAAAGCATCGCAATGGGCGTGCGTAATAAAGACCAGATAAACGAGCTGCTGGAGATAGTCGGACTTTCTGACACAGGAAAAAAGTGCGTGAGGAAATTCTCCCTCGGTATGAAGCAGCGTCTTGGAATTGCACTGGCGCTTGTGGGAGAGCCTGACTTTGTAGTGCTTGACGAGCCGATAAACGGTCTTGACCCGCAGGGCATCGCCGAGATACGTGAAACCATCGAGCGCCTTAACAAGGAGCGTGGCATCACATTTATCATATCCTCGCATATTCTGGAGGAGCTTTCAAAGATAGCGACCAGCTATGGCATAATCCATAACGGAGCGCTGATAAAGGAGCTTACCCGTGAGGAGCTTTTAAACGAATGCAGTGAGCGTATAGAGCTAAAAACTGATGATAACAAAAAGGCATGCACCGTACTTGAGGGCATGGGCATCACCGAATACAAAGTGGTGGACAAGGATACCATCCAGATATTCGAGAGGCTTACAGACAGCGGAGAGATCGTTCTGGAGCTTGCAAAAAACGATATCAGGACGCTTTATATATCTGTACGTAACGAAGCGCTTGAGGATTATTATCTTAATCTGACAGGAGGTGCGGCAAATGCTTAATCTGATAAAAATGGATATGTAC
>JAFSHE010000055.1 GCA_017440445.1 Oscillospiraceae bacterium
AAAAGAAAAGCAAGGGCAAGCAGGTACTGGGAGTTATCCTGACGATAGTTATACTTATTGCGCTGGCTGTTGTTGGATTTGGTCTTGGCAGACCGCTGATGGAGTACTTCCAGGGGAAGAACAACACTTCCTCCGAGCCAGGCTCCGCATGGACGCCCTCCGAGTCGGACAGCTCCTCAGACGACAGCTCGCAGACCACAACCGGTACAAGCACCTCCGAGCCGACAGAAAGCACTCCCGAGGAAGATATCACCCCCTCAGTGCTGGTGCTTCCCACCAATATAGCAAGAAGTGCAGGCGCACTTGGAAATGCGCTTAAAACTGCCAAGGAGGACGGCTATACAGGCGTGCTGATAACCCTCAAGACGGAGGACGGCAGCTTCCTGTACAAGACCGACATCGCAGGAATAAAGGACACCGACGCAGTAAGCGGAGTGCTTACCGCAAAGGATATCGCAGCAGCCGCAGCCGACAACGGACTTACTCCCTACGCTAAGATATCCACGCTTAAGGACCCTGTTTCAGGCGCATATATCGCAGATACTAAATTCATGACCAGTGACAGCTACACATGGCTTGACGCAGCTCCCACAAACGGCGGAAAATCCTGGCTGTCGCCCTTCAGCGCAAAGACAGCGGAATATCTCGCAGATATCACAGAGGAGCTTGCAGGCGCAGGCTTTGAAAAGATAGTTCTTGCGGATACGAAATTCCCGCCATTCCTGAAGGCTGACGACGCATTCCTCGGCCATCTTCCCATAAGGGACGAGCAGGCAAGGCTTGACGCACTGTGGAGCGTTATCTCCGCATGTGATACCGCAGCAAAGGCAAAGGGTGCATCGATAATGCTGGAGATGTCCTACGCAGAGTTTGAGGGCGCAGAAAAGCTCTCCACCTCGGCAGAGCCTGCAAAGGACACAGCAAAGCTTAACGGCATCGAGATACTGACAAACTTCTCCGCTGACGGCGCTAACCTGTACGCCTCCGCAAAGGCATTCGCAGGAAAAATGAACGGCATGCACAGCGGTCAGCAGTACACTGTCACCGTAAAGCGCAGCGGACTTTCCGACACAGCTTTGGAGGATATCTCAAGGGCATTTACTGAGTCTGAAATAATCGTATATTATGAATAATTCATGAAAAGACAATATTTTACTTGATTTATTCGCACAAAAAGGTTATAATTATATCATTATATAAAACACACATGGAGGACAACTATGAACATTTCTGAGATCATTATGGCCGCATCTTCAGGCAGCGCAGGTGCTGCGGGTGCAGCAGGCGCTGCTGGTATAGGCAGCCTGCTCACCATGATAATCCCTCTGGGTCTGATGGTGGTATTCTTCTACTTCTTCCTTATCCGCCCCGAAAAGAAGCGTGCTAAGGAGATGCAGAACATGCTGGACAACATCCAGGTTGCAGACGAGGTCATCACAAACGGCGGCATCATCGGCAGAGTTCTTTCCGTTAAGGAGGACACCATCCTTATCGAAACAGGCAGCGACAGAACAAAGATCCGTGTTCTTAAGAGCGCTATCGCAAAGAACAACACAGTTCACGAGATGGCAGCAGAAACAGCAGCTCCCAAAAAGAACAAGAAGAACAAGGACAAGCCCACAGAGATCAAGTAAGACAAAAGACCTGAGAAGCATAACAGCCTCTCAGGTCTTTTTTTATTCGTAGTCGCTGCGGGAAAGCTCCAGCTCAAGGATGTTCCACTTTTCTCCACGGAATTCGTACGAGTATACCTCGTCCGATACCGCATCCTTAAAGCCTGCCGCCTTGTAGCAGTGATATGCGGGCATGTTGCAGTCGAATACGCCGAGCGTCGTCCTCTCTGCGCACAGCACCTCAAAGGAGAATTTCAGGGCAAGGCGCAGCATTTTCTTTCCGTAGCCCTTTCCACGTTTCGCGTCGTCTACGATGATAAAGCCGAAGCGTATCGTTTTCTTCTCCGCATCTGTAAACCTCAGAATGAGATGTCCCACCACTCCGCTTTCATCAAATGCGGTCATGGGATAAAAGTTATCAGGCTCCGCACAGTCGCCGTTGTGGTCTGAATACTTTCTGTTCATATCCTCTGCGGTGATGGGAAAGGTATCATATCGGTCCGAGGTCCATTTCCTGAAGCTCTCCTCATCCCTGCACCAGGAGATTATATCAGCCGCATCACAGGGCTTGTAGGGTCTTAGTCTTAGCATTTCTTCTGCCTCCTTTTTTTAGATTTTATCACGGGCAGGCAGTATTGTCAATCGATCTGATGAAAAAATGATGAAATTATCAGATTTCCACCTTGTATTTACGCTTTCCTGCAAGACAGAGGATTGTATTTATTGAACTTGTACAAATTTATACCTAAAAAATCCGACAAGTTGTTTGAAATTGATAAAAACCACTTTACATTATGCCTGTAGAGTGGTATAATAAATATCAGAAATAACAGCGGCAGGGACGCCGCACTTTTTACTTCAATGGAAAAGGGGAGACAGCTTATGGAGCTTAAAAAGCTTATCTCGGACGGAGATAAGGTTCAGGTATACGAGCATAATGGCTGCGCAGTAAAGGTATTCAAGGACCCGCACGAGCCAAAAAGCGTTATTCTGTACGAAGCGCTGACCCACACCCGTGTGGAGGAAACAGGTTATTCCCGTATCCCCCCGCTGGAGGAGGTCAGAAAGATAGACGGCAAGTGGGCTGTTGCGTATAAGTTCATCAAAGGCAAGAACCTTTCGGAGCTTATGAAGGAGCATCCCGAAAAGGCAGACGAGTACCTCGCTATGATGGTTGACCTGCATATCGAGATAAACAGCAAGCGCTCTGCAAAGATAAGCAAGCTGAAGGATTATCTCAAACGCTCCATCGAGGGTCTTGACATGATAGACGACGTAAAGAAGTACGAGCTGCTTACCCGTCTGGAGTCCATGCCGAAGCATGTAAAGCTGTGTCACGGAGATTTTACTCCTGACAATATCATAATAAGCGATGACGGTGTATACGTTGTGGACTGGCTTAAGGCAAAGCAGGGAAATGCCTCTGCGGATATCGCAAAGACATATCTGCGTTTCTGCCTCTCCCATCACACCGAGTATGCCGAGAAGTACCTGAAGCTCTACTGCACCAAGACAGGCACTGCTGTAAAGTACGTACAGGACTGGCTGCCGATAGTTGCTGCGGCGCAGCTTAAATTCAAGCGCCCCGAGGAGCGTGAGCTGCTGCTTACATGGATAGATATCGCTGATTACAGCTAAAAAAAGTGAATTTTGTTCTCCAAAGAACTCTGAATATCGGGAAAAGTCCGAACCTTACGGTTCGGGCTTTTGATTTATTTACCAAAGACAAATCGGAATTTAATCGGTGCGATTGTTGTAGGGGCGACGTGACACAAACGAAGTTTGCAGATTGACCGCTTGCAGTCATAACAAAAGCGGGCATTTCTGCCCGCTGTTTTTTATCTCAGAGTGTCCTCGGTAATTCCCGTGTACGCACCGCCGTAAACTCCAACCACCATAGTGGAGAGGAAACGGTAATCGTTGGCAAGGTCTATCTCCTCGCCTGACATCTCGCCCTGTATCCTTACGACAGGACGCAGCACGTTCTGATTCTGCTTGATAACAACGCCGTATCTGCCATTGGAAAGGCTCACCATCGTGCCCACTGGATACGGATTGAACGCCCTCATGAATGCAGAGGCTACCTCGTAATCGAAGTGCGTGTTGCTGCCGCCGAGGATATACTCCTCCGCCTCGCCGACGGACCACGGACGTCTGTAAGGACGGTTGGAGGTCAGCGCATCGAACACATCGCACACTGCAATTATCCTTGCGATAAGGGGAGTTTCCTTGCCCCTTATGCCTGTGGGATAGCCCGAGCCGTCAAACTTCTCGTGGTGGAAAAGCACTCCCGCCATAACGTTTGAGCTGAATGAGCCGTTGTTCTTCAGTATATTGTAGCCGATATGCGGATGACGCTTTATCTCCTCAAACTCCGCTTCGGTAAGCTTACTTGGCTTGATGATTATATCATGGTCGATACTGGATTTTCCTATATCGTGGAGAAGTGCGGAAACGATAACTTCCTTTATCTCCGCATCCGAAAGCCCCAGCTCATGCGCTACGCTTGTGGCAAGCATTGATACTCTCAGGCAGTGCTTGTAGGTATAGTCATCGTAATTCTGGAGTGCGATCATCTGGTTTCCGAGATAGGTAGAGTCATTTGCGATATCCACAAGGATATCATCCGCAATATGATTTACCTTCTTTACCGCCGCCTGGGAAAGCTCCTTTATCTCAGCGCCGCCGTCCTCATCGAAGATACTGTTAAGCTCCGTCAGTGCCTTGCCGATGTGCTTGTTTTTTATCTGCTCCTTGGTAAGCTCCGAGTCGGGTATCTCCGAAAGATCGACCTCCACAGGCTGCTCAACAGGCTCAGCGGGAGTATCAGCAACCGCCTGCCCTGCAACAGGCGCCATGTCCTGCACCTTCTGAAATGTATTGTTTATCTCGTCGCCTATGATATTGACCGATTTTATACCCTTCTGACGAAGCATGGCTATCATCTCGTCGGTAAGGTACGTTCCTCGCATAAGCAGAGTACGGTACTCTGTTGCGGAGGTAGAGGCAACATCCCTCGCAAGGACCATGCCCTCTATCAATTTTTCAACCGGTACAATAATCATAATATCACTCCAATACTGAATTAACTGGGGGATGCTGTCGGTTTATTTCCACAGGGGAGCTGTGTATATTCCACTCTGTACGTTGTTTATAAGCGTAAGCTTTGCAAGCTGCACATCTGCCTCGTAGGTGATGCCGAACCACTTGCTGTCAGTGGTGAGATTGCGCATTGTAAAGCCGTTGTGACGTATCTCGGAATCCACTGCGTCTGCGATGGTAAGCTCCGCCTTCTGCTCGCCCGCCTCAAGGGACTCAAGAAACTCGCAGAAACGGTTTTCCAGCTTCGGCATGAAGTCCGCACCAAAGCCCCACATGCTCATTGAAACAGTATCGTACTCGTCAAGCACACGCTGCTTTCCTCTATAATCGCCTGTGATGACTCCATTCTCGTCACGCTTTATGCCTCGTGTTTCCTCAACGCTGCACAGCAGACCGCAGTCGTTTGCCTTGCATACACCACGGTTTACAGAGCCGAAATCGGAAAGAGTGTTCTTCAGCATAAAGCCGACGGAGCAGCCATCTGCGTCAAAGTTCTCAAGAAATCCGCCAAGGCGCAGGAATGCGTCCCTGCCGTAGAAGTCATCTGCATTTATTACCGCAAAAGGACCGTCTATAACATCCTTGCAGCACCACAGCGCATGGGCTGTGCCCCAGGGCTTTGTACGTCCGTCGAAATCGCCCTCACGTACAGGGAGCTTATCCACGGACTGGAATACGTACTCAACAGGGATATGCTGTGCGGTCCTGTCACCAATGGTGCTCTTGAAAAGACCCTCTATATCCTTGCGGATAATGAACACCACTCTGTCAAAGCCCGCCTTTATCGCATCATAAACGGAGTAGTCAATAAGCAGCTCTCCCGAGGGTCCGAGAGGCTCCAGCTGCTTTATCCTTTCGCCGAAACGGGAACCCATTCCCGCCGCCAGAACAACAAGTGTAAGCTTTGCCATATTAACGCTCCTTTCACGTACAACGGCGGGGCGCATTTCTGCGCCCGTATGCGCCGCAAAAATTATTTAAGTCCTGCTATGGATTCGTTGATCTT
>JAFSHE010000056.1 GCA_017440445.1 Oscillospiraceae bacterium
AAAAGACTGAACCGAAAAAAAAGGTGGAGATATTCTCCGAAAAGCCGATCACAGATACTCTTGAGGAGAATTATATGCCCTACGCCATGAGCGTAATAATCTCAAGAGCCATCCCCGAGATAGACGGCTTCAAGCCCTCGCACAGAAAGCTGCTTTATACCATGTATAAGATGGGTCTGCTCAACGGTGCGAGAACAAAATCTGCAAATATCGTGGGTCAGACCATGAGATTAAATCCCCACGGCGACATGGCTATTTATGAAACTATGGTGCGCCTTGCAAGAGGAAACGAGGCTCTGCTTCATCCGTATATCGACAGCAAGGGAAACTTCGGTAAGGCTTACTCCCGTGATATGGCATTCGCCGCTCCCCGATATACCGAGGCGAAGCTGGAGAGCATCTCCTCCGAGCTTTTCGCTGAGATAGACAAGGACGCAGTGGACATGGTGCCAAACTACGACAACACCATGATGGAGCCTTCGCTGTTTCCTGTAAGATTTCCGTCGGTGCTGGTAAATTCCAACTTCGGTCTGGCAGTTTCCATGGCGAGCAATATCTGCTCCTTCAATCTTACCGAGGTATGTGAAACTACCATCGCACTTATGAAGGACCCTGAGCACAACGTGCTGAATACCCTTAAAGGTCCCGATTTTTCAGGCGGCGGATACATCGTCTACGACGAGAAGGAGATGGAAAAGGTCTACCGCACAGGTATAGGTGCAATAAAGGTACGTGCGGTGTACAATTACGACAAGGAAGCACGCTGTATCGAGGTAACACAGATACCGCCCTCTACCACTGTCGAGGCGATAATCGACAAGGTGGTGGAGCTTGTAAAGGACGGCAAGCTTAAGGAGATTTCAGATGTCCGTGACGAAACAGACCTCTCAGGCTTGCGCCTTGCGTTCGATCTGAAAAAGGGCAACGACCCTGACGCAGTGATGCAGAAGCTGTTTAAGCTTACACCCTTACAGGATAATTTCAACTGTAATTTCAACGTGCTTATTGCGGGAACTCCCCGTGTAATGGGCGTTTACGAGATACTTAATGAGTGGATAGAGTTCCGCAGGGCCTGTGTTCGCAGACGAGTTTACTTCGACCTTCAGAAGAAGAAGGAAAAGCTGCACCTGCTGATGGGTCTGAAAAAGATACTGCTTGATATCGATTATGCGATAAAGGTCATCCGTGAAACGGAGGAGGAAGCAGAGGTAGTTCCCAACCTGATGATAGGCTTCGGCATTGACGAGGTACAGGCGGAGTATGTTGCGGAGATAAAGCTGCGTCATATCAACCGTGAGTACATCCTGAAGCGCACTCAGGAGACCTCCGACCTTGAAAAGGAGATCGCCGAGATGGAGGACATTCTCGGTGATACTAAGAAGATAAGCAAGCTCATTATAGAGGAGCTTCGTGATATCATCAAGAAGTACGGACAGCCCCGCCGCACGATGTTCCTTTACGACATCGCTGAGGAGTCGGCAGTGGTCGAGGAGGAGAAGCCCAAGGCTTATCCCGTAAACCTGTTCTTCACAAGAGAGGGCTACTTCAAGAAGATAACGCCCCTGTCGCTCAGAATGAGCAATCAGCAGAAGCTGAAGGAGGGCGACGAGATAATCTTCCAGCGTGAGGTGTCCAGTAATTCCGAGCTACTGTTCTTTACAGATAAGTTCCAGTGTTATAAGAGCCGCTGCCTTGATTTTGATGAAACAAAGGCAAGCGTGATGGGCGATTATGTTCCTGCAAAGCTCGGTCTTGAGGACGGCGAGAACATCACCTTCATGGCAGTAACGGAGGAGTACAAGGAAAATCTTGTGATATTCTTCAGGAACGGCAAGTGTGCAAAGGTGCCGCTCAGTTCCTTTGAAACAAAGACCAAGCGCAAGAAGCTGCAGAACGCTTATTCCTCGCTGTCCGATGTCGTGGGAATGTTCGTTGTGGACGGCGAAGCGGATTTCGTGCTGAAGTCCAGCGCAGGCAAGGTACTGGTGTTCAATACGGCGCTTGTGCTTGCAAAGGCAGCAAGAGATACCCAGGGCGTACAGGTGATGCGCCTTACCAAGGCAGAGCTTACAGGTGCATATCTGCTTGAAAACAGCGATATTAAAAAGCCTGAGGATTTCCGTATAAAGACGATACCCTCGGCGGGTGCTGTTTCGGGCAAGGATATATCACAGATAAGCCTTTTCTGAGAAAATGACGGGAAGCTCCCGTAAGAATACGAAAAACAAATACATTTGGAGGAAAACATTATGCTGACAGATATCGAGATCGCACAGCAGGCAAAAATGATGAAGATAAAGGACATCGCTGCAAAGCTCAGCGTGTCCGAGGATGAGCTGGAGCCTTACGGTCATTACAAGGCTAAGCTCTCCCAGAAGCTTATCGACAGGGTAGCTGACAAGCCCGACGGCAAGCTTATTCTCGTTACAGCTATCAACCCCACTCCCGCAGGCGAGGGCAAGACTACAACTTCCGTAGGTCTTGCAGAGGGTATGAACAAGATAGGCAAGAAGGCATGTCTTGCACTGCGTGAGCCTTCTCTCGGTCCTGTGTTCGGTGTTAAGGGCGGCGCAGCAGGCGGCGGCTATGCACAGGTAGTTCCCATGGAGGATATCAATCTGCACTTCACAGGAGATATGCACGCTATCACAGCAGCAAACAACCTGCTTGCAGCTATGATGGATAACCACATCCAGCAGGGTAACGAACTTGGTATCGATGTAAGACGTATTCTGTTCAAGCGTTGCCTCGACATGAACGACAGAGCGCTCAGAAACTGCGTTATCGGCATGGGCGGCAAGGTGAACGGTATCCCGAGAGAGGATCACTTCCAGATCACCGTTGCATCCGAGATAATGGCTATCCTGTGTCTTGCATCTGACCTCAACGACCTCAAGGAAAGACTTGGCAACATACTTGTTGCATACACATATTCGGGCGAGCCTGTCTATGCACGTGACCTCAAGGCTGTCGGTGCTATGACAGCACTTCTGAAGGAGGCTATCAATCCCAACCTTGTTCAGACGCTGGAGAACAATCCCGCTATCATTCACGGCGGTCCTTTCGCAAATATCGCTCACGGCTGTAATTCCGTAAGAGCTACAAAGCTCTCCATGAAGCTTGCAGACTACACCATCACAGAGGCTGGCTTCGGCTCTGACCTCGGTGCAGAGAAGTTCTTTGACATCAAGTGCCGTTTTGCGGGTCTTAAGCCCGACTGCGTAGTTCTTGTAGCTACAATCCGTGCGCTGAAGTACAACGGCGGAGTTGCAAAGCCCGATCTTACCACAGAGAATGTGGAGGCTCTCAATAAGGGTATCGTGAACCTCGGTGTTCACATCGAGAACATGAAGAAGTACGGTGTTCCCGTAGTCGTTGCGATAAACCATTTCTACACCGACAGCGAGGCTGAGATCGCCGCTGTACGCAGTTACTGCGAGAACAAGGGCGTTAAGGTAGCATTCTCCGATGTATTCTTAAAGGGCGGCGAGGGCGCTGTGGAGCTTGCAAACGCTGTTGTTGACACCATCGAGAACGAAAAGAGCGAGTTCAAGCCCCTGTACGATGAGAAGCTGACCATCAAGGAGAAGCTGGACATTATCGCAAAGGAGATCTACCGTGCAGACGGAGTTACCTACACCGCAGCCGCAGAAAAGGCTATCAAGGAGATCGAGAAGCTCGGTCTTGACAGAGTTCCCGTATGCTGCGCAAAGACACAGTATTCTCTGTCTGATGACCCCGCAAAGCTTGGTCATCCCGAGAACTTCACCATCACAGTAAGCGATGCGAGAATTTCCAACGGTGCAGGCTTTGTTGTTGTATACACAGGCGATATCATGACGATGCCCGGTCTGCCCAAGGTTCCCGCTGCCAATAATATAGATGTTGCCGAGGACGGCACCATCAGCGGACTTTTCTGATATGAAAGAGTTTATAACCAATTCCGTTGAGGAAACGCTTGCCGCAGCCGAGGAGGTAGCGGCAAGCCTCTCTGCGGGAGATATCATACTTTACGAGGGCGATATGGGTGCGGGAAAGACCCACTTCACCAAGGGCATCGCAAGATATCTCGGAGTTGATGACGAGGTAACAAGTCCCACCTTTGCGCTTGTAAATGAGTACAGCGGTAGCATGCCGCTGTTTCACTTTGACCTTTACCGCATAGACAGCTATGACGACCTTTATGCAATCGGATTTTTCGATTACCTCGACCGTGGCGGAATAATCGCAGCGGAGTGGAGCGAGAATATCGCAGAGCTTAAAGAGGAGCTTGGCGAGGTCATAACTGTCTGCATTGAAAAGCTGTCCGAAACGGGCAGGAGGATAACAGTGAGCGGTAAGTACTTCGACTGACAGGAGGATGTATGAGCATAATCGACACCTTTGACGGCAGAAGTGCGGAGATACTCTCTCCACGTGATATGATACAGCCTGTTCCTGCCATCCCCGAAACAGTCATTTCGGTGTTCAGCGAGGATTTTGTTTCTCTGCTGGTGAACACCATGGGTGCGACTGTGGTTGGCAATCTGTTTGCAGGTGACCGTATCCCGATATACGGCTTTCAGTATAAGGGAAAGACGTTAGGCTTTTTCCGCAGCTGTATCGGCGGTGCGGCGGCAGCAGGACTCCTTGAGGAGATCACCGCTATGGGTGCGAAAAAGGTGCTGTATTTCGGCTCCTGCGGCTCGCTTGATAAGGATATCACAGCAGGACATCTGCTGGTACCCACAGCGGCTTATCGTGACGAGGGAGCAAGCTACCATTATGCTCCGCCATCCGATTTTATTGAGGTGGATTCAGCAGACAGAGTTGCTGAGATATTTGAAGAACTTTCCGTGCCGTATATCAGGACAAAGACATGGACCACCGATGCCATTTATCGTGAAACGCAGGACAACATGGCAAAGCGTAAGAAAGCAGGCTGCTCCGTGGTCGAGATGGAATGTGCTTCGATAATGGCGGCGGCGCAGTTCAGAGGTATAGAGGCGTATCAGTTCCTGTATGCTGCGGATTGTCTTGACGGAGAAGCGTGGGACAGCCGTATTCTCGGTAAAATGCCCGATGATATGCGTGAGCGTATCCTTATGATAGCTATTGAAACAGCTTTACGGCTGTAACGGAGGCAAACAATGATCTTAGGTATAGATTCATCTGCGATAACCGCAGGCTGTGCGCTGTGCGATGGTGGTAAGCTCGTTGCAGAGCAGTTCCTGAACACAAAGCACACCCATTCGCAGACGCTGCTCCCCATGGTGGAGAGCATGATGAAAAGCGCAGACATTACACTCTCAGATGTGGATGTAATCGCAGTTACGGCGGGTCCCGGTTCCTTTACGGGACTTCGTATAGGCATCGCAAGCGTAAAGGGCATGGCGATGGGTGCAGGCAAGATGTGTATTCCTGTTTCCACGCTTGAAGCGATAGCATATAACTTTGTCGGCATAGACGGAATAATATGCTGCGCTATGGATGCACGCTGCGGTCAGATGTACAATGCGCTTTTTAAGAGCGAGGGCGGAGTTGTCACAAGACTGTGCGAGGACAGGGCGGTGAAGTCCGCAGACCTTTATGAGGAGCTTAAGGCCATTGACGGCAGAGTTATCCTCGCAGGTGACGGAGCGGAGCTTCTTGATAACGTAACAGAGCATAGCTTTGAGCTTGCGCCGCTGGCACTCAGGTATCAGCGTGGACTTGGAGTATGCCTTGCGGCGGAGAACAAACAGCCTATCGAGGCTGCGGCACTTATGCCGAGCTATCTGAGGCTTCCGCAGGCTGAAAGAGAGCGCCTTGAAAGGGAGAAGAATAATGGCTGATTATATCCGAATAATGCACTACAACGATG
>JAFSHE010000057.1 GCA_017440445.1 Oscillospiraceae bacterium
CACTGAAGCCCGAGGTCGTTGACCCCGATGATATCGAGATGCTTCAGGACCTCATCATCAGCGGTGTAAACGAGATACTTAAGGAAGTTGACGATTACGGCGCAGCAGAGATGGAAAAGGTAACAGGCGGCGTATCCTTCCCCGGCTTTATCTGATATCCGCAATACCGATAACAGTTACGGCGGCATGTTTTGCCGCCGTTTTTCGGGATATAACGGAGTTTTGTACAGATTATGAACAAAGAGATACGCAGTCAGCTTAAGCTGCTGCCTGTGCGCACAGCGCCATTTTTCGCAGCGGGTATTATACTGTGTGCGGATGGTGGAATTCCCGCACTGATAATGCTGCTTGCTTCGGCGGTGCTAGCGGGAGCGGTGTTCCTGCTTTGCAGAAAAGCCTTCGCAAGTGCATTGGCATTGTTTTTCGGAATGGCGGCGGTGATGTCATTCAGTGCTTTTGTCTGCGTCCCTATACTGGAGGCAGACGGTACGACACAACGGCTGGAATGCAGGATAGTATCCCGCAGCGATTACAACGGCTATTCGAGATATTCCGCTGACGCAAATATAAACGGGCATATCACCCGTATAACTTTCTTTGCAGATGACAGATATTCCGAGGGAGATATCCTTACCGCCGAGATGGAGCTTTACGAGTCTACCTATAATGACAGCCCCGTCAGACAGGAGCTGCTTAATGGCAATATCGAGAGCGAGATATCGCTGTATCGACCTGATATCAGCATCTCACGTGCTATGGCGGATTTCCGCAGAGAGCTGTCCACCGAGGTGGCTGTAATAGCTGATGAGGAAGTTGGTACGCTTGCGCAGGGACTGCTTTTCGGAGATACCTCAGATTTTCCGCTGAAGCTGCGTACCGCATCGAAGATAAGCGGAGTAATGCATTTCACTGCGGTCTCAGGCTCACACTTCGTCATTATCATGTCAGTGCTTCTGCAGATGATAAACAGCCGATTTAAAAAGACACGTGCGGTGGCATCTGCGATATGTATTCCGCTTGCTGTATTGTTTTTCGGAGCAGAGCCTACTGTGATACGCTCGGGGATAATGCTGTTTCTGTGTAACTGCGGGCCGTTGCTTGCACGTCGCTCGGATACGCTTAATTCGTTGTGTGTTTCGGTGCTGCTGATGACAGTCTTTACTCCTTATGTCGTGCTGGATATAGGCTTTCAGCTTTCGGTAGCGGGAGTTTTCGGTGTATCGATAGTCGGAGCGCATCTCGTCCCCATGGAAAGGACGCTTACCAAAAAGCTTCCGTCAGCTGTAAGAATGATAATCGACGGCGCAGTGACTTCCGCCTGTGCAGTGGTCTGTACCGCACCGATAAGCGTAGGTATATTCGGCGGCATCTCCCTGTCGGGAGTGTTTGCAACGCTTGCCCTTACTCCTGTGTTTACCGCCGCACTTGCTCTTGGTGTGATGTTTGCGGTAACGGGTCTTAGCGGACTTCTCCTGCCGCTTGGATATGTGCTGAGGGCAGCTTATTATATCATACTGTTTTTCGGCAGCGAAAAGTGGCTGTGGCTTCCGCTGGACTATACAGGTGCGGATATCCTTGCACTTGTTTGTGCATTCTCTCTGGTGATGGTCGCAGTTGCACCGAGGATCTTTCTTGATCTCTGCGGACGTATGTTCACAGTGTTGTCTGCCGCTGCGGTGATAGTCAGCCTGATGATAACAGGTACACAGAGAAAGATAGTATTCACCTCTGACGGCACAAGCGGTGCGGCGGTGATATGTATGCAGCGTGAGGCGGTTGTGCTGATAAGCGGGAATGCATCGGGCATTGAAACGACGCTTACCGATACACTGGCAGAAAACGGAATACTTACGCTGAAAATAGTTGCCGCTCCCGACCTTAATGCCGCAGGAGCAAGGTCGCTTGGTGAGCTTTACGGGATATATCAGGTAAGTGAAGTGATAACTCCCGAGCTTTCTGCGGAGGAGTACATACCCGAGGATATCCTGAACCTCAGGACGGTGCAGGAGATATCGGCGGATGGACTTACCATCGCCTGTGCAAAGGCTGGAGATACAAAGACCACAGCAGATATCGTGCTGTACAGCGGATACAAGCTGTCAGAGCCGCAATGCGGCGCTGAAAAGCTTGCTGTATATGTATCGTCAAGGCAGAAGGAGCTTCCCGAGGGTGCAGTGAACATCAGTGACAGAGAGCTTACTATAAACCTTTAATAACGGAGGAAAATATGGCTGAATTTATTTCTGCGCCGCTGGCGCTTGCAGCAGAGCAGTTTGCAAAGCTGCCCGGAATAGGTATAAAAACTGCGCAGAGGCTTGCGTATCACATGCTCAATCTCCCCGCAGAGGACGTGGAGGAGTTCGCAAGCTCGCTTATAAAGGCACGCAGGGGAGTACAGCTTTGCAGCTGCTGTCAGAACTTCACCGACCGTGAAAAGTGCGAGCTTTGTTCGGATGAAACCCGTGACGGTACAGTTATCTGTGTTGTGGAGTCACCTAAGGATGTTTCGGCATTTGAGCGCTCAGGCGGCTACGAGGGAGTTTACCATGTATTGCACGGACTGCTTTCACCCATGGACGGAGTTACTGCGCAGGACCTTAAGATAAAGGAGCTTATGAGCCGCCTTTCTGATGCAAAGGAAGTCATAATGGCGACAAATCCCACTGTGGAGGGAGAGGCTACCGCAGTATATATCGGCAGACTGATAAAGCCGATGGGGATAAAGGTATCCCGTCTTGCCTACGGACTTCCCGCAGGCTCTGCGTTGGAATTTGCGGACGATGTGACCCTCCAGAAGGCACTGGAAAACCGTAATGAGATATAACTCATGAAAAGCACACGTTTTTCTGTAAGGGAGATGGTGTTCACTGCGGTAATGGCGGCACTTATCTGTATCGCTGCTCCGTTTGTGATACCGCTGCCCTCTGCTGTGCCGCTGTCTGCCGCTACCTTTGCGGTGTATATGTCAGGCGCTCTGCTCGGAAAGGGAAAGGGTACGCTTGCGGTGCTTATATATCTGCTGATAGGGCTTGTGGGGCTGCCTGTTTTCTCGGGCTTT
Organism: Oscillospiraceae bacterium; assembly: GCA_017440445.1. The sequence continues at coordinate 3,059 of JAFSHE010000057.1, forward strand.
ACGGGAGGCATAGCACGGCTTGCCGCTCCCACGGGAGGATATCTTGTCGGCTACATATCCTGCGCCTTTCTCACAGGACTTTTTGCCGACAAGTTCGGCGGAAAGCTGTGGAGCATGGCTGCGGGGATGGTTCTCGGAACTTTATCGCTTTATCTTTTCGGTACGGTATGGTTTGTGATATCCACAGGAGCGGATGTATGGTCTGCGCTGCTTGCCTGCGTTGTTCCGTTTCTCCCGCTTGACGTAGTAAAGATAGCTGCCGCCGGTGCGGTGAGCGTTCCCCTCAGAAAGAAACTGCTTTTTCTCAATACGCATTCCGAATAACAGAAGCCGCCGAGTTTGACCCAATAGATAAATAAGTTTTTTCTTGATTCTTATGGCTAAAATGTTGACAAGACATAATTGTCTAGTGAAAAACACGTCATTTCTCACTTTGTGACGTGGATTTCTGATGATATTTATAGTATAATGGACAGCGAAAGGAGAGAACGAAATGATAGACCAGATTAAAATTGGTGGTTTTCTAAGAGAATTACGCAAAGGAAAAGAACTGACACAAGAACAACTGGCAGAAAAGTTTGGTGTATCTTCTCGGAGTGTATCTCGTTGGGAAAACGGCAATACTATGCCGGAATTGGGCATTTTAGTCGAATTGGCAGATTTCTATGAGATTGACATTAAAGAGATCATTGATGGTGAAAGGAAAAGTGAGATCATGAAAAAAGAAGAAAAAGAGACCTTACGAAAAGTTGCGGATTATGCAGAAGCCGAAAAGAAATTAGTAGTGAAACGTAGATGTATAGTTACATTTGTAGGCACATTTATGTTTGCTTTGAGCATTATGATTGGGTGTATTGTATTTCCTAACTTACCAGAAGAAAGTTTTTTTAGAAGTAATGGTTTATGGTTAGGAATTGGAGTTATAGGAGTAGTTCTTTTGTGGGGAATAGTAATTCGTGAAAATCGCAAAAATTCTAAGCAAGACAAGTAATATTTGTACCAAAAATCAGCTATAAGAAATGCAAAATTTCAGTTTGAGTTAGTGTTAAATCCCGATTTGCATGTATGGCTAAAAAATAACCCGTGAAGAAAAATCTTCACGGGTTATGCTTTTTTAAGACCATTCCGCTTTTCACTCAGCGGTTTTGTATTGGATGGGAGGAATTTCGCCTTATTCGGAAAATACTACCGCATTTTCGTTGTATGTCAGTTTATCGAGTACCTCGGCGGGGAATATCGTGCGAGGGTCGATGTTCTCTGTGCCTTTAAGGACTTCAAGGTGGAGGTGGTTGCCTGTGGAAAAGCCTGTGCTTCCTGTGCTGCCGATAAACTGTCCCGCTGTAACGGTATCTCCCGCAGCTACCTGAACATGCGACAGGTGCGCATACAGCGTGAAGTATCCGCCCTCGTGCTGAACTACTATGGCATTTCCGTAGCCACCGCTCCAGCCTGCGGATATAACTGTTCCGTCAGCTACTGAGTAGACAGGCATGCCCATCGGTGATACGATATCGATTCCGTTATGACCGTAGTAGCCGCCGTCCTCGTACATCATCTCGGATATCTCGGTGTACTCGGGGTCAAGACACCATACTGTGTTTTGGGGAAGCTTGTATTCGCCGCTGAATTCAGCAGCGGCAAGTCCGATAACGTCATTGAGATCAGGCACAGAATAGTCTGTGTATTCGTATCTGTAACCGAACGGGTCTACCGAAACGCCGTCTACTCTCGTTTCAAAGTGCAGGTGAGGTCCGGTTGACCAGCCTGTTGTGCCGACAGTAGCGATCTGCTTTCCACGGGTTACATAATCGCCCGCCTGAACAGTTACCTCTGCGCAGTGCGCATACACTGTGGTAAAGCCGTTGCCGTGATCGATGGCGAGCCATTTTCCGAGACCGCTGTTCCAGCCGTCATTGTGAGCCTCTGTAACACGTCCGTCAAGGGGAGCGTATATCTCAGCATCATTTATCACATCACTGCCCACGTCTATTCCGTAGTGAGTGCCGCCGTGCCATTCGTCGTATCCCCAGTAGGTGGTTATGCTCTGATGCTCTCTGTCAAGCGGCCACAGCATATCGTTAGGTTCCATGGGAACTCCGTCGTAGGGGTATTTGTTGTGCTGTATAGCGGCAGTGACGTCCTCGGCCTGCTTTTCTGCATTCTCGATACCAATGAGCGAGTCCGCTGTATCGCCCTCTGTCATATACATGACCTCGCAGAAGTATATCGAATGATAGCTTGATTTAGTGCCGAATTTTTCTATCGAGTAGTCAACTATCTTATTTATAAGCAGCGTTTCGATATCTATGTAGTAATATCTCTTTATTCCGTCATATTCATCAGACTCCCTGACGGTGGTGATGACATACGATGAGCCGTCGTCCATGCCGTCAACATCCTCGAACACCTCGTTATCCTCTGAGAATAGCAGGTTGGGAGTATTCGACAGATCATCTCCACGGCTTATCAGCATCTCCTGCTCCCCATTTGTTTCATAATCTGCGGAGAAAACAGATACAGCTGAGAATTTCTCCAGAACGGTGCTTAACTCGTTCGCCGCATAGACTTTGTTGCAGAACTCTGTCTTTGAGCCTATCTCGACCTGTGCGTAGCTTATATCGGCAGTTGAAACGTAGGTGACATAAGTGTCTGTTTCGTCTGCGCTGTATGTGATTATCCTGTCGATAAGCAGTGTGTCGGGACGGATGTAGTACTCTCTCTTTGTGATCACACCGTTTTCATCAGCGGGGGTTATGGAGTTTACCACATACATAGTTCCGTCGTCGCTTGCGTTTACTCCATTGAGCGCCTCGTTGTCGTTTTTGAAGAACAGGCTCTCAGGATTATCGGGAGTATTCTCGTCAATGGTATTGTGAATGATCTTATTGGTTTCCTCGGTGTTAATGAATATCCATGAATACTCGTCAAGCAGAGCGGAGATACGGTTAGCCTCCAGCACCCTGTCACAGAATGCCGCCTGAGAGTTGCCTGTTACAGGGATATCAAGCTCCACTGCGGGGGCCTGAGGTATCTCTCCCTCGGTAAATATCTTTCCGTTGAGTATGCTTGCTGGGTGATCGGTCTGACTGTCCATGTACTCGTCAAATTCCTCGGCGTATTTCAGCGTTGAGCCATCAGCAGTAAAATACCACGTGAAGTCAAGTGCATCCTCGTGAAGTATCACGTTGTCGCCCAGAACTTCGTATGTGCCGTTTGTGGCGTACTGAGTGACCTCGCCGTTTTCTGTGCTGTATAGCTTGTAGCTGTCGCCGCCATCAAATTCAAGAGTAAATCCGTCGCCCGAGAAATATACAGGGGCAAGCTTTGCGTATCCATCGTCGAAGTAGTCATCAAACGGGAGATATCCGCCGCCCATAGGCTGAGCTGAAACAGTATCACGGGTGTACTTCATTATCTCTATACGCTGGAGGTCAAACTGCGTTGCAAGATCGTAATCTGCGGTGCAGTTGCGGAGCATTACATACTCATTCGTTTCTCCGATACGTGCGACTTTTTTCCCGAGAGAATGGATGCCGTCGGGAGCGTTCTCCAGTCCGAAATAAAGTCCCACATCCACAGCGTCCCAGTTTTTGAACTCCAGCCTGTTTTCCTTGGTGTTGATGTAGTAATACAGCTTTCCACCCGAGCCTAACTCGAATTCTATCTGTTCGTTATAGGGAAGTGCGATATAGGTGTGCTCTGCTGTGCCGCCGATGAATTCTATCTCGCCTGTAAATACTTCTGCGTTCATATTGCTCACATTCTGGGTGGCACGGGTGATCATGTTGATATGCTTTATGGTGTCTGCGATATCAGCGGAGAAGGTTATCCGCTTTTCAGCCATGCTGTAATAGAATATACGACCCTCGCCATCGGTGAATATAGCCGTGTTGCTGTCTGCAAATATCAGCTCGGGAGCTTTGCACTCGCAGGACAGGATATCGTAGTCTGAAACCGCCGAGAAGAACGGAATAAATCCTGTGTATTCGTACTGATACGGCTCGGATGACGTATCTCCGTTTATCTGCGAGGTGACAGCGCCTGCACCTGAGTTATCTGCCGTCGAGGACGAGGGGAGCAGG
>JAFSHE010000058.1 GCA_017440445.1 Oscillospiraceae bacterium
AGTTCACCATCACTGCCGCTGTGGATGAGATCTCTCCTCTTGTGATCCAGGGAAAGACAGATATCGCATGTGTTCCCGCAAACCTTGCATCGGTACTTTACAACAAGACAGAGGGTGCTGTTCAGGTACTGGCACTGAATACTCTTGGTGTACTTTATATCTGCGAGAATGGCTCTACCGTTACCTCTATTGATGACTTAAAGGGCAGAACGATATTCGCAAGCGGTAAGGGCGCAACTCCTGAGTATGCACTGAACTATATCCTCAAGGAAAACGGTATCGATCCTGAAAATGACGTGACTATTGAGTGGAAGTCTGAACACTCTGAATGTCTTGCCGCTCTGACATCTACTGAAAACAGCGTTGCGCTTCTCCCTCAGCCCTTTGTTACAACAGCACAGACCAAGAATGAAAACATCAAAGTAGTGCTTGACATCACAGAGGAATGGGACAAGCTCAACAACGGCAGCACATGCATTACAGGTGCTGTTATCGTCAGAAAGGAATTTGCAGAGCAGTATCCCGAAACAGTAACAGAATTCCTCAACAGATACAAAAGCTCTGTTGACTATGTAAATGCAAACGTAGCTGACGCTGCACAGCTCGTAGGAAAGTATGATATCGTTCCTGCTGCCGTGGCTGAAAAGGCTATCCCCGAATGTAACATCGTCTGCATCACTGATAACGAGATGAAGACCCTGCTGTCAGGCTACCTTGATGTACTTCACCAGCAGCAGCCGTCCGCTGTCGGAGGCAAGCTCCCCGCTGACGATTTCTATTATGTTGGCACTACCGAAAAGGAATAAAAACCTTATCTGACAATTTAAAACAATGGAGGTCTGCATGAAAAAACGACTTATCACTGCCGCAAGCGTGCTTTTCTGGCTGCTTGTCTGGCAGATAGCCGCTATGGCTCTAGATCAGAAGATCCTGCTGGCCTCCCCGATATCTGTTGCGGGACGGCTTATGGAGCTTGTCCCGCAGATTGATTTTATAAAGAGTATCGGTTACTCTCTTATAAGAATACTTGGTGGTTTCTTTATCGGAGTAAGCATTGGAACAGGACTTGCGGCTATTTCAGGAAAATTTCCATTTGTGCGTCAGCTTCTCTCCCCGCTTATTTCAGCTATGAAATCAATTCCTGTGGCAAGCTTTACGATACTGGCTCTTATCTGGATAAGCTCCGAAAATCTCTCCGTGCTTATCTCTGTACTTATTGCTATCCCCATCGTATACTCAAATATGCTGGAAGGAATCGACAATCTCGACCCTAAGCTCAGGACAATGGCTGAGATATTCGAAATACCCCCGCAAAAGCGATTTGTGGGAATATACTTATCACAGATTCTTCCCTATTTCCGCTCCGCTTCAAGGCTTGCTATGGGTCTTTGCTGGAAAAGCGGTGTAGCAGCGGAAGTGATTGGAATTCCCGATGGCTCTATCGGTGAAAAACTGTACATGTCAAAAATATATCTGGAAACAGAAGACCTATTCGCATGGACTTTTGTTATCATACTGCTGAGCTTTCTATGCGAAAAGCTGTTTAGTCTTGCAGTGGATATCATCGTCCGCAGAGTAGAAAGAATGTAAGAAAGGAGATACAGCATGCAGCTTGAAGCAATAAAAATATGCAAAAGCTTCGGTGAAAATACAGTCCTTAAAGACTTTTCCTACCGTTTCAGTGATGGTCAGGTCACTGCAATAATGGGTCCGTCAGGATGCGGAAAATCTACGCTTATCTCTATTCTCATGGGCATCCTTGAACCTGACAGCGGCGAGATAATACCCGCAGAAAAGTTCAGGCGAAGCGCTGTATTTCAGGAAAACAGGCTATGCGAAAATCTGACAGCAGCAGCAAATATCAGACTTGTTACAGGAAAAAGATATTCTAATGAACAGATCACAAAAGAACTTTCTGCTGTGGGACTTGACGGATGCACAGACAAGCCTGTCAGAGAACTTAGCGGTGGAATGAAACGCAGAGTTGCTCTGCTGCGTGCGCTCCTTGCCGATTACGATATTTTATTTCTGGACGAGCCGTTTAAAGGTCTTGACGCTGAAACCAAATCACAGGTCCTCAGATACACCCAGCAGAAGATCAAGGGAAAGACAGTCGTATTCGTGACACACGATCTGCATGAATGTACCTCACTTGCAGATAATGTTATAAATTTCTGATATTCGCACCGTACTTGATATGTACGGTGCTTTTATATTCTGTTGCATAATTATTTTTTGTATATATTATTATATA
>JAFSHE010000001.1 GCA_017440445.1 Oscillospiraceae bacterium
ACGCTGAAAAGCGCTCCGCTACCGAGAGAAACCACACCTGCGCTCACATTCTCCAGAGCGCACTGAGAGAGGTTCTGGGCGACCACGTTCACCAGAGCGGCTCTTATGTTGATCCTTACAGATGCAGATTTGACTTCTCCCACTTCAACGCTGTAACTCCCGAGGAGCTTGCAAAGATCGAGGCTTATGTAAACAAGGTTATCCTCGAGGGCGTTCCCGTAGTTACCGAGGAGCTTCCCATTGAAGAAGCAAAGAAGAAGGGCGCTATGGCTCTGTTCGGCGAGAAGTACGGCGATGTTGTACGTGTTGTAACAGTGGGCGAATACTCCACAGAGTTCTGCGGCGGTACACATCTTAAGAACTCCGCATGCGCAGGTCTGTTCAAGATAATCTCCGAGACCTCCGTAGCAAGCGGCGTAAGACGTATCGAGGCTGTAACAGGCGCAAATGTTCTGGAGCTGCTGAACAGCTACAAGGATACCGTTGTAAAGGCTGCCGAGACACTCAAGATAGCTAATACAAACGAGCTTGTAAAGCGCTGCGAGAACGTAATGTCCGAGCTTCGTGAGAAGGACAAGAAGATAGAGGCTATGCAGCAGGCTGCCGCAAACGCTCAGATGGGCGACCTCGGCAAGGACTGCGCAGAGGTAAACGGCGTGAAGATAATCACCGCAGCACTTGACGGCACAGGCGCAGACGGTCTGCGTAAGATAGGCGACAGCCTTGCTGACAAGTTCGACTGCTTCGTGGCTATCCTCGTAGGCACAAACGACGGCAAGAGCAATATGCTGTGCAAGTGCTCCAAGTCCGCTGTGGCAAAGGGCGCAAACGCAGGTCAGATAGTTAAGGAAATGGCTGCTCTCATGGGCGGCAAGGGCGGCGGAAAGCCCGACCAGGCTATGGCAGGTATCCCCGATACCTCCAAGCTTAACGAGGCATTCGGCGCAGCTGCTGATATTGCTGCAAAGTTCATCAAGTAATTCAACAGATTTTACACAGATTTAACCCACATCGGCTCAGTTCTATGATACAATAATATGGTACGGTCTTTGAATAGAAACGTTCAAAGACCGTATTGTGTAACGGAGGAAATTGTAATGGATATAAAAAGTAGAATCGCAAGTAATGAAAATGCGCTTGGATTCATTGACCGTAATATATGTTCTGATGAAGAACGTAATGAATATAAGAAAATTTATGATGAAAATGGTATTCTCCCAAATGGAATTGTTGCAGATGTTGAAGATGGGTATGTATCGTTTTACAAAATAAACAATGATAAAAACATTTCAGAAGAAGATAAAGAAAAATATGTTAAATATCATCAAGCCGTTAATCTCGATAAGATAACCAAAGATATTCACACCATCAAAAACTGCGTAGTATTCTTTACGGTACTTTCTGTAATTGGATTGGTCGCTGGTTTTATAATCGCATTACAATAAAATCATTTATTTGGAGGACACAATAATGGAAAACTGCTTATTCTGCAAAATAATCGCAGGGGAGATCCCCTCAACAAAGGTATACGAGGACGACAAGTGCCTTGCATTCCGTGATATTGCGCCCATGGCGCCCACACACATCCTTGTTATCCCCAAGGCGCACATCGGCGGTGTGGATGAGCTTACAGCCGACAACAGCGCAGTGGTTGCGCATATCTTCTCCGTTATCCCTCAGATAGCACGTGAGGAGAAGCTTACAAACGGCTACCGTGTTGTTTCCAACATCGGCGAGGACGGCGGTCAGACTGTACGTCACCTGCACTTCCACATCCTTGGCGGCAAGAAGCTCTCCACAGAGATGGCATAACGCAAAATGGCAAGGATAGAAGAACCCAGACTCAAAGCCGACCTTAAAGCGGGACTGCTTGCGAGAGTGTACTTCCTGTACGGAGAGGAGCATTTCCTTACAAAGACCTACGAGGACAGGATAGTTGAAACTGCGCTTGGAAAAGAGCCGTCTGATATGAACTTCATGCGGTTTTCCGAGGCTCCCTCCTCGGACAGCCTGTCGGATTTTGCAGACAGCATGCCGTTTTTCGCAAACTACAAGGTGATAGTTATCTCCGACCTTGACGCAGACAAGCTTGACAATGCGGAAATGAACGCATATCTTGATATCATCGGAAACCTGCCCGAAACAACTGTGCTGGTCATCTCCCAGACGGGAATAGAGATAGACAGCAAAAAGCCAAAGGCAAAGATGAAAAAGCTGATGGCAGCGGCAGAGAAGTACGGAATGATCTGCGAGATGAAGTTCATGACCGCCTCGCAGCTTGCGAAGATGTCAGTGAAAAAAGCCGCACGACTCGGCTGCAACCTTTCGGACGCCAACGCAGTGTTACTTGCGGAGCTTTGCGGCAGGGATATGAACCTGCTTTCCACAGAGGTGCAGAAGCTGTGCGATTACACCGTCAGCGGCGAGATAACCCGTGAAGCGATAGATCTTCTCGTGCCGAAAATGGTGGATACAAGCATCTACACGCTTGCGTCTGAGCTGTTTGCAGGGCGCACCGCACGTGCATTCCGCATACTGGACGACCTGTTTATCCAGCGCATGGAGCCTGTGGTGATACTCGGCACGCTCTCGGGACATTTCGTGGACTGCTACCGTGCGAAGCTTGCGATGATACAGAAAAAATCCGCATACGATGCAGCGGCAGCGTTCAATTATCCCAAAAACCGCACCTTTGTCATGACAAAGGCGTTCGGCTCGGTGAAGTATCTTTCGGTGGATTATCTCAAAAGCTGCGTGGATATCCTCTACCGTACAAACAGACTGCTGAACTCCTCAAAAACGGACAGAAGAACTCTGCTTGAGCAGGCGCTGACCGAGATATCGGTGCTTAAACGAACATGATAAAGATAAAACAGGCTATAATAGTCGAGGGCAAATACGACAAGATACGGCTCTCCTCCGTTGTGGACGCAGTTATAATCACCACAAACGGCTTCGGTATCTATAAGGACGAGGAAAAAAAGCAGCTCATACGCTCCCTTGCGGAGAAGAATGGCATAATAATCCTTACAGACAGCGACAGTGCGGGCTTTCAGATACGCTCGCATCTGCGGAGCATCGTAAAAAAGGGCGAGATAATCAACGTGTACATTCCCGATATCTTCGGTAAGGAGCGCCGCAAGCGGGAGCCTTCAAAGCAGGGAAAGCTTGGGGTCGAGGGGATGGAGCGTGAGATACTGCTTGCCGCTTTCGCAAAGGCGGGAGTAACCGCCGATACCTCTCCCGAAAAGGGCGAGCCGATAACAAAGGCTGACCTTATGGACCTTGGTCTTATCGGGACGGACGGCGCAGCACAGCGCAGGAGCGAATTGCAGCGCAGTCTTGGACTGCCTGAGCTGCTGTCCGCAAACCTGCTGCTTGAAATTCTGAACGTTATGTACTCCCGTGGGGAATTTTTTGATATGTTCGGAGAATATTAAAGACGTAAACAGGCGGGACATCCCGCAGAAATAACATCTTAAGGGGGAACATCATGGTATTTTCCAGCCTGATATTTCTTTTCATCTTCATGCCGCTGGTGATAATCACTCACTACTTCGTGCCGCTGAAGGCTAAGAATATCGTTGTTCTGATAAGCGGTATCGTATTCTATGCATGGGGCGAGCCGCTGTATGTATTCGCCATGCTGCTGTCAACGGCTATCGACTACTTTGCGGGAATTTTCATCCACAAGTATGACGACAAGCCCAAGGTACGTACTGCGTGCCTTCTCGTGTCGCTGGTGATGAATCTAGGACTTCTCGGTACGTTCAAGTATCTGGGATTTATCATAAATTCTCTGAACGCATGGTTCGGACTGGACATACCCAATCCCGACCTGCCGCTTCCTATCGGTATCAGCTTCTTCACATTCCAGTCGATGAGCTACACAATCGACCTGTACCGCAGAAATATAAAGGTGCAGAAGAACCCTGTAAGCTTTATCGGCTTCGTATCGCTGTTCCCGCAGCTTGTTGCGGGTCCTATCGTAAGATATGAGGACATCCAGAACGAGATAGACAACCGCACCATCACCGAGAAGATGCTTGGCGACGGTATCAGCCGCTTTATCACAGGTCTTGGCAAGAAGGTGCTTATCGCAAACAACATCGGTCTGCTGTGGACTACGATAAAGGCCATGGAATACAGCGAGCTTTCCGCAGTCACCGCATGGCTTGGAATTCTCGCATTCACCTTCCAGATATACTTTGACTTCTCGGGCTACTCGGATATGGCGATAGGTCTCGGAAAGATGATGGGCTTCAACTTCCCCGAGAACTTCAACTACCCTTATATGAGCCACAGTATCTCTGAGTTCTGGCGCCGCTGGCACATGACCCTCGGCGGCTGGTTCAAGAGCTATATCTACTTCCCCCTCGGCGGTAACAGAAAAGGCCCTGCACGCACCATATTCAACCTGCTGGTAGTATGGACGGTAACAGGTATCTGGCACGGCGCAAGCTGGAACTTCATGCTGTGGGGCGCATACTTCGGCGTGCTTATCGTGATGGAGCGTCTGTTCCTCGGAAAGGTGCTTGAGAAGATCCCCGCATTCTTCAGCTGGCTGTATACCTTCGTTCTGGTAGTGTTCGGCTGGGTAATGTTCGACGCAGTGGATACCACTATCGTTGATATCGGTGCGATGTTCGGCGAGGTATTCACCTATATCGGTGCGATGTTCGGCGCAAACGGCGTGTTCATCGACAACACCGCATTCAGCTCGATAATGAACTACGGTATAATGTTTGCTCTGTGTATCCTCGGCAGCTCCGACCTTATCAAGAGCTTCTCCGAGTGGATAAAGACAAAGGCTCCGCAGTGGATGCAGTACAGCGTTCCCGTTGTACAGATGGTGGTCATGCTTGCATCTATCGCATACCTTTCCACAGCAAGCTACAATCCGTTCCTGTATTTCAATTTCTAAGGAGGGAGAAGCATGAAATTTAAAATGACGCCCGCAAAGCTGATGATAACTCTGTTTTCAGCAGTTATACTTGCGGTTCCGATAGTAACTATTGCTCTCCCGAAGCAGGAGCGCAGCGAAAACGAGAACAGAACTCTTGCGAAGTTCCCCACGCTTATCAATCAGAGCAAGATGGACAAGGCGGAGGACTTCGGTGATGTTATAGACGCAGTTAAGTGGAACTATATCACAGTACGGGATCAGCCCAGCTACATGGATGATCTTGAGACCTACTTTGCCGACCACCTTGCAGGCAGAGAAACCTGGGTAACAGCCAAAAACAGCCTTGAAAAGCTTATCGGCAAGCAGGAGATAAACGAGGTCTACACCGTTGACGGAAAGATGATACAGGTGTTCAAGGAGTACGACGCAGAGAACGTTGCTGACAACATGGCAGCGATAAGCGGCTTTGCACAGCAGTTCCCTGAGCTGCCCTGCTCTATCATGCTGTCGCCCACGGCGCAGGAGATGAACTTCTCCAGGATGCCAAGCTACGGCGGCTACCTCAGCCAGAAGACCTTCATTGAGGACTGCTACAAGCAGGCTGACGGACTTTCCACCATCGACTGTCTCAGCTACCTGTCAGGTCACAAGGACGAGTATATCTTCTACCGCACAGACCACCACTGGACAAGCCTCGGTGCGTATTACGCATACTGTGCCGCTGCAAAGACCCTCGGCTATACCGCCTACGGTCTTAACGAGTTCAATATCGAATCCGCAAGCAGCGATTTCAGAGGTACACTGTACTCCAAGACCCTCGATAACGGAGTTACTCCCGATACCATCGACTACTATCACCTGAAAAATAACGAGCCTACCGTTAAAATGACCATCTTCGACGGAATGAGCGAAACTGTTCACGATAGCCTTTATGTACGTGAGTATCTTGAGGTAAAGGACAAGTATTCCTCCTTCACAGGCACCAACATGCCGCTTGTGACCATCGAAACAAACGTTGACAACGGCAAGAGCCTGCTGCTTATCAAGGACAGCTACGCACACAGCTTAGTACCCTTCCTCTCCAAGCATTACAGCAAGATAACCATGGTGGATATGCGTAATATCAACGTGGGTCTTGATAAATTCATTGATATAAACGAGTACTCTCAGGCGCTGTTTATGTTCAATGCAGTTACCTTCTCCGCTGACGAGGATATCCTGAAGATAAGCCTTACCAAAAACAAATGAGAACTATAAACTACACCGTCCCCGCAGAAAAGAACGGCATAACTGCCGCTGTGTTCCTGCGGGAACACGGCTTTTCAAGGCGGATGATAAGCAACCTTAAGGCAACGGGCGGGCTTACCCGCAGCGGCGAGATACTCCGCACAGTGGATATCCTTTCTGCGGGAGATATCGTCACTGTCGCCATGGAGGACAACAGCTCCATGACCGCAAACCCCGACCTTAAAGCGGAGCTTGTCTACTGCGACGAAGATGTGGCGGTGTTCGACAAGCCGCCTTTCATGCCCGTGCACCCCTCGATAAAGCACCCCGACGATACCCTCGGAAACCTGTTTGCAGCGATGTTTCCCGATGTGGTGTTCCGTCCTGTGTACAGACTTGACTGCAATACCTCGGGGCTGTGCGTCTGCGCAAAGACCCGCCATGCAGCCTCTGTGCTGGCGCAGAATATCGACAAGGTATACTTCGCAGTGGTGGACGGGGACATGGGCAGCGGCGAGATAGACCTCCCCATAGGACGTGAGGAGGGCAGCATAATAAAACGCAGGATATCCGCAGACGGAAAGCCCGCTAAAACGCTGTACTCCACCGAGAGAACGGAAAACGGACGCTCCCTTGTCCGTGTAAAGCTGCTGACAGGCCGCACGCATCAGATACGTGTGCATTTTCTGAGTATGGGCTTCCCGCTGTGCGGTGACGACCTTTACGGCGGCGACTGCCGATATATCTCCCGCCATGCGCTCCACTGCGGCGAGGTCAGTTTCATCCATCCCGTAACGGGAGAACAGGTCACTGTACGGTCGGAGCTTCCCGCCGATATGACCGCACTATTCAACGAGGTGACATAATGAAAAAATACTTACTTCCTGTGGTACTCTGCCTCTTAATGCTCACGGGCTGTGCGGGAAACGCTCCCGCAGTCACCGTGGAAAACGGACGTGCCGAATTGCCCGCAATATCTGCCGCTGTGCAGTTTCCCGAGGGATGGAGCATATACACAGGCGACGCGCTTTACGAGCAGATATACAAATCCTACTCCGACAGCTTTTCAAGCCCAGAAGAAATGCAGGAGCTTCTCGCAGAGTCAGGACTTACCTACCTTGCATACGGCTGCTCTGCCGACCTCGACTCCATCGTGAACATCTCTGTTCAGGATATGTCAGCGGATGTGTCGGAATACTACGACCTCACCACTGAGGAATACGCTCACACCTCGCATGATTCCACCATCTTCTCCTATCAGGCGAGCGGCTACAAGGTGAACGACAGTGATTTCTCGGAAAAGACCCTCGGCGAACATTCGGGCTATCTCTCCCGCTTTGAGATATCCAGCACCGACGAGCAGGCGCAGTTCGTGATAGGAATGTCAGAGTTCATGTTCGACCATGACGGGGATGTCTACACCATTCAGGTGTGCTACTCCAACGAAGACAGCAAGACAGAGGCGCTGTCCGTACTGGATAACTTCACGGCGGTACAGGGCGACTGATAAAAAACAGGGCGAATAATGTCGCCCCTTTAAAAAGTGATACGGGCGACCACAGGTCGCCCCTACATTTTTCCTCGATAAAACAAAACGACCTCTCCCGAATTTGGGAGAGGTCATTCTTATTTCAGTGGAATTACTCAGCAGCTGCTGCCTTGAGTGCCTCTACCTTGTCTGTGCGCTCCCATGCAACGCCCAGGTCCTCACGACCCATGTGACCGTAAGCAGCCAGGTTCTTGTACTGGGGCTTTCTCAGCTCAAGAGTGCTGATGATAGCAGCGGGACGGAAGTCGAATACCTTTCCTACAGCCTCTGCGATCTTCTCATCAGATACCTTACCTGTGCCGAAGGTGTCTACCATAATGGATACGGGCTTAGCCACGCCGATAGCGTAAGCAACCTCAACCTCTGCACGCTCTGCAAGGCCTGCTGCAACGATGTTCTTTGCAGCGTAACGAGCCATGTAAGCAGCGGAACGGTCAACCTTTGTGGGGTCCTTGCCGCTGAATGCGCCGCCGCCGTGACGTGCATAGCCGCCGTATGTATCAACGATGATCTTACGTCCTGTAAGACCGCTGTCGCCCTGAGGACCGCCCACAACGAAACGGCCTGTGGGGTTTACGAAGTACTTTGTATTCTCGTCCAGAAGCTCTGCGGGGATGGTGGTCTTAACTACCTTCTCAATAACGTCAGCACGGATCTGCTCCAGTGTAGCCTCAGCCTTGTGCTGGGAGGAAACTACAACAGTGTCAACTCTTGCGGGCTTTCCGTCGATGTACTCAACAGTAACCTGTGTCTTGCCATCGGGGAGCAGGTAGGGAAGTGTGCCGTCCTTACGTACAGCTGTAAGCTTCAGCGCCAGCTTCTGTGCAAGGGAGATGGGCATAGGCATAAGCTCGGGAGTTTCTGTGCAGGCATAGCCGAACATCATACCCTGGTCGCCTGCGCCTGTGTCGCATGCGTTCTCCTCTCTGCCCTCGAGAGCGTTGTTTACGCCCATAGCGATATCGGGGGACTGCTTGTCGATAGAGGTGAATACTGCGCATGTATTGCAGTCAAAGCCGTACTCGGAGTTGTCGTAGCCGATCTCCTTAACGGTGCTGCGAACGATAGCGGGAATGTCGATCTGTGCAGTGGTGGTGATCTCACCCATTACGAGTACCATACCTGTTGTTGTGCAGGTCTCGCAGGCAACTCTGCCCATGGGGTCCTGTGCGAGGATAGCATCCAGCACAGCGTCGGAGATGTTATCGCAGATCTTGTCGGGATGTCCCTCTGTAACGCTCTCAGAGGTAAATAAAAACTTGTTCATCTTGTGATTTCCTTTCTTTGTAAAAAATATTCAGCGGAGATGGCGTTCAACGAATGTGCGCAGACCGCGTCAGCGGATTTTCTGTCAGACAATGCAAAATCGGTGCAGTAAGGCTTTGTGCCTTTCAAGACGATTTTGTGAAGTATGGCGGGAAATACGCAAGCGGGATGTGTGCAGGCGTTGGGCGACAGCTTCGCAAAGAACAAAAAACGCACTCTTTCGGAGTGCGGAACTTAACGTTTACACTCCTCATCTTTCGGCTTACGCCGCAGGAAGTAGCACCTTTTTCCGAGGAAGCGGAATAGGTTGCCGGGCTTCATAGGGACCAGTCCCCCGTCATAAGACAAGAAGCCGCTCTGGATAAGGTTTTTTGTCTAATATAGTATAACACACAATATGCTCCCTGTCAATAGGCAGAACGCATTATATAGAGGAAAATCTTGTATTTCCCCCGCTTCGCGGGGGAAACAGGGTGTATCGCTATCTGTCAACAGGAGAACGCAGTGTTCCGAGGGAAAGCTGTTCTTCCCCCACTGCGGTGGAACGGATGGTATCGCTCTGTCAACGGGAAAATGCAGTGTTCCGAGGAAAAGCTGTTTTCCACCACTGCGGGGGAAACAGGGTGTATCGCTATCTGTCGGCAGGAGCATACAGTGTTCCGAGGGAAAGCTGTTCATTCGACACAAAAAAATCCCCCGCTTCTGCGGGGGAAAACAAGAGGATTATATGTTGTTTGCAAGCTTCAGTATACGAAGCGCATCTGTCATAGTAACCTTGCCGTTGCCGTCGTAATCAGCCATGGCGCTGTTTTTTACCTTATCCGAGCCGTTTGCATGCTTTAATACAAGCAGTGCATCCGTAAGTGTTACCTTGCCGTCGTTGTTGGCATCGCCTTTAACCGTTGTATGTGATGATGTACTGGAATCTACATCCTTTACTGATGAAACAGTTACTGTACCAATTTTGTCAGTGTCTTTATTAGATGCATATACATTCATATAAAAATCCTGACCAATTTCTGTTTTTATCGTCAGTGTAAATACTGCTCTTTTTGTGGACTTATCACTGAATACTCCCCAGCCACCTTTTCTAGTATCAAGTTCTCCTTCGATGATATTGCATTTAACCTTCTCAACACTAGATATTATCTCAGTAAAATTTGTAGTTGGATTATATCCCCATTCCAATTCAACCCATTGAAATTCAGTTTCATCTGCATTAAGAATATATAGACCTGTTTCTTCATTTTCTGATGTGATTGTAAATGTCACCTCAGAGGATGTCGGAGTATATTTATACCACGTGCTTTTTTCGTTTGTAGTAATCGCTTTTCCATTTGAAATATCGCTTGAACCAGCAAATTTATCTGCATAATAACCTGCTTGTGCGTTTATTGCAATAACTACCGCAGCAGATAATCCCACCGCAACATCCGTCAAAACTCTTTTAAGCTTCATAGAACATCCCTCCGAAATAATAATTATAGTCATTAAAAACAAAATAACCATACTTACAGTATACATCATTTTCTGTTCAGTGTCAATAGTCTGTTTTAAAATAGAAAAAATATTTATAGTATATATTAAGAGCAAAAACAGAGAAAGGATGTTCCATGAAAGACTATATAAAACTGTTCGGAGAGCGGGTAAAATATTACCGCAAAAAAAGCGGATTAAGTCAGGAAAAGCTATCCGAACTATGCGACCTGCACCCCACATATATATGTCAGATAGAGC
>JAFSHE010000059.1 GCA_017440445.1 Oscillospiraceae bacterium
ATGGGCAAGGCAAGCTTTATGGATATCCGTGACGGCTCCGACAGAATGCAGGTATATGTACGCAAGGATGATGTAGGCGAAGAAGCTTACGCCGAGTTCAAGAAGTGGGACCTCGGTGATATCATCGGTATAAAGGGCAAGGTATTCCGCACAAAGATGGGCGAGATATCCGTACACGCAGAGGAGATAGTCCTGCTGTCAAAGTCCCTGCTGCCTCTCCCCGAGAAGTGGCACGGCCTTAAGGACAAGGAGGAGCGTTACAGAAAGCGCTACCTCGACCTTATCGCAAACCCCGAAAACAAGGATACATTTGTTAAGCGTTCCCTTATCCTGCGTGAGATAAGAAACTTCCTTGACTCCCACGGATATATTGAGGTTGACACTCCCGTTCTCCACACACTGGAGATCGGCGCTGCTGCACGTCCCTTCAAGACACACCATAATGCTCTTGATATCGACATGTATATGCGTATAGAGACAGAGCTGTACTTAAAGCGCCTTATCGTAGGCGGCTTCGACAAGGTATATGAGGTAGGACGTATCTTCCGTAACGAGGGTATGGACGCTACTCATAACCCTGAGTTCACCTCCATCGAGATGTATCAGGCATATATCGACTACTTCGGAATGATGGACCTTATCGAGGATCTGTACAGAACAGTTACTCTCAAGGTATGCGGTACAGATATAGTTCCCTACATGGGTCACGAGATCGCCGTGGGCAAGCCCTGGGAGCGCCTTACAATGATCGAGGCTGTAAAAAAGTACGCAGGCGTAGACTACTTCGACTGGGCTGACGACGCAGCTGCAAGAGCATTCGCTAAGGAACACCACATTGAGGATGAGCTGGACGAGAACTCCACAAAGGGTCACGTTCTTATTGCGTTCTTTGAGGCATTCGTTGAGGACAAGCTCATTCAGCCTACCATCATCTATGATTATCCTGTTGAGAACTCTCCTCTTGCAAAGAGAAAGCCCGAGTTCCCCGCATTTACAGAGCGTTTCGAGTACTTTATCAACGGTACAGAGTTCGGTAATGCATTCTCCGAGCTTAACGACCCCATCGATCAGAAGGAGCGTTTCGTTAAGCAGGTAGCTGCAAAGCGTGCACAGGGCGGCAACGATGCACAGGTGGACGAGGACTTTATCACCGCACTGGAATACGGTCTGCCTCCCACAGGCGGTCTGGGCTTCGGCTTCGACAGACTTGTAATGCTGCTGACAGACTCTGCAAGCATCAGAGATGTCCTGCTGTTCCCCACAATGAAGCCTATCGTATAATTCACAATAGCTTTAACTGACTGATAAAGCCGCCGATATCGGCGGCTTTATGATTAAGGTCAATAGTTAGGTAGGGAAACATAATTCACAGACGTGAATTTCCTGCCTCATACGGAGGATATAATGGCAAACAAATTTGACGAGGAACAGAAGGCTTTACAGGAAAAGCGTGAGATATTAAAGCTCAAACAGGGACTTATCGATGTCGAGGACAGCGATATAATCGAGGAAAAACGTACCGAGCCATACGAGGAGCTTCATGGAATGAAAAAGGTGGAGAATTTCTTCTACCACTATAAAGTCCCGTTCATCGTTATCACGCTGGCGGTGCTGGCTATCGTATATATGCTGTTCGATACCATAACAAAGGAAAAGAACGACCTGTATATCCTGGCTGTTTCCACCACAAACCAGAGCGGCCTGTACACAAAGCAGTTCGATATAGAAAAGGCTCTGGAGCAGTACTGTCCCGATTTTGACGGAAACGGCTATGTCCATGTGGGCGTGAATTTCATCAATCTGTCCGACCAGAGAGGCTCAAGCCAGTATGCAGACTCGGAAAACTACAAGTTTTCATCAGAGCTTTTCACAGGCGACGCGCAGCTATACCTCACTGACGAGGGAATAATGGAGCTTATCGCTGAGCTTGCCGATGGTAAGATAGAATTCTTTGTGGACCTGTCCGAAAAATACCCCACAGACGCACTTCACGACGAGGGCTACGGATATCAGGTAAATACCACAAGCTTCACGGAGGCGGCACGCTGGTCTACCTGCCCTGATACGGTAGGAATATATATCCGTGACGAATTCGACAACATGACAGGCGACCCTGAAAAGATCAACGAACAGCGTAAACGTGCGCTTGAGGTGCTGGATAATATCGCAAACAACAAAATAATTAATCCTGCGGAATAATATGCTCACATTTCGCTGAGGAGCAAGAGCTTATCTCTGCCCGAAACGGGTACAACGGGAGATGGCGCACCATCCTCCGACAGTCCGTCACGGAGATAAATATCGCACTCTGTGCGCTCGCTGTATTCGGGACGGCTCACAGGTACTTCTTCAGGCTTTCGCAATACTGCTGCTCTCGTTTCAGCAGAGCCACCGCATCATTGTGGATGCGCTCTTCTGCCTTTGAAGAACGGTTGAGCGCATGCTGCATATCAATGATGCCCATCGTCGTACCACGTATCATAAGCTCCGCAAGCTTCTGTGGACTGCTGTCCTGCATGGTTTTCATCTCAATGCCAACGGTCGCCATCATTTTTGCGTATGCGGGAAAGGTCTTTGGTACCGTACCCCTGCGTACAAGCTCCGCGCGTGCCTGCGAAGCCACACTGCGATAGCGCTCAAGCTCCGAGGATATTTCCTCGTGAAGCTGCTTGTCCTTGCAGTGCTGAAGCACCTTTTCTCCCGAATCGAAAGCCATATCGGCATTTTTGTATACGCTTTTGAGTATCTCGGCACTCTGCCTGTTTCTGAAATCGTTCATAAACTTCTCCTATCCGCCGCTGTGCGGCAAGTTTTATATCTGTATTATTACACGCAAGCGCAAGGATATTACTCCCGCCTATGCATGTGAGAAAGGAATAAAATGAAAAGACAATCATTCTGGATGCTCCTGCTTAAGGGCGTTGGTTATATCATCCTCGGTAATATTATGTGCCTGTTTATGACAATGGGTCTTGCAATGTTCGGTGCAAACATGTTTACAAACATCCTGTCGATACTGTGCGGCTCTGCTATTTTTTTCATGCTGGTGTTCACCGTTGCATGGAAGGACGGAGTTGCAGAGCGCAGCCTTGTAAAGTACGGCAGAGTAGACAAACCACTGAAATTCCGCTGGATAGGAATAGGTGCACTTATGGCTGTTATTGCGGCTGCACCCACTATCGTACTGCTGCTTAACAAGCTTTTCTTCCCCGAGGAGGACACACTGTATCTGTATCGCTTTATCAGCGGAAGCGCATTTCCGTTTATCATGACATTTGTGCCGAATGTTGTTACTGAAACAGAGGCATGGATACCCACCTCCCTCAGACAGATAGACCTTATGTCACCTGTATTTCCTGCGCTGATGCTGTTGTTTTATGCGATAATTCCCGCTGTAACACAGCTTGGCTACTGGATGGGCTTCAACGACAAGCTGAATACCGATAAGGTGATGTACAGATAACATGCTCTGATGCAATAACAAAAACCGTTCCTGCTGTGCAGCAGGAGCGGTTTTAAAATTATCACGAAACAAAATAAATCGCTCCCGATGTTTTATGTCGGGAGCGATTTTGCATTTAGTCGTTATAATACATCTTGATGAAATCCTTAATAAGCTTTACAGAGCCGTCAATTCCAAGCGTGGAGCTGTCAAGACACAGCTGATAATTCTGCGGCTGACCCCAGCGCTTATCGGTATAATAGTTGTAGTAGGATGTACGCTGCTTGTCAATGCGCTTGACATAATCCGCAGCATGCTTTTCCTCTATGCCATATACCTCGATAGCACGCTTTACACGAGTCTCAAAGGGCGCAGAGATAAACAGATTTATCACCCCTGTAAAGTCCCTGAGAGCATAATCTGCACATCTGCCGATTATCACGCAGGCATGCTCCGAAGCCACCTTCTGGATGGCGTTGAGCTGAGCGAAGAAAAGAGTATCATCAAAAGGAATTCCACCCTGACCGTAGGTCGTGGAGAGCAGATAGAGAAAGCTATTTGTGCGCTTTTCATCGTTTTCCTCAAAGTGATTTTTGTGGATGCCGCTGTCCTTTGCCGCTATCTCCAGCAGTCTGTTGTCGTAAAATTCCAGTGCCAGCTCCTTTGCAAGGCGCTCGCCAATCTCACGTCCGCCACTGCCATACTGTCTGGTAATAGTGATTATCTTCTTAGCCATAAAAACACCCCCAAATTTATGGATGAATACATCATCCTTTTTTCTGATTATATTCTAGCATACTTTTTCTGATTTGTCACCATATTTAACAATATTTTTTCTCAAAATTGCAGATTTTTGTTTATATTCACAACTACGTACCCTTGCTGTTGAGCAATTTCACCATCAGAAACCGCCGCAGAGAAATACTCAGCGGCGGTATATTTTATTCGGTTATGACGGTTAAAAGCTCCTCGGCAGAGGATACGATATGCGCAGGATGATATGCGGAAAGCTCCTCGATATCACGGAAGCCCCACAGCACTGCACAGGCGTCTATTCCTGCATTGGCGGCAGTCTGCATATCAACGCTGCTGTCCCCCACATAGATCGCCTCGGATGGCTGTACACCGCTGCGGCGGATAAGCTCCAGTGCGGCTGAAGGATCGGGCTTTGCAGGATGTCCTGCGCCAAATCCGATAATATGTCGGATATTATCACCGAAGGCATTTTTTATAAGCTCTGAGGAAAACTCATGCGCCTTGTTGGTGTTCACCGCACATATTATTCCTCTTTCGTTAAGACGTTTCAGAAGCTCCCTTATCCCATCATAAGGCACGGTAAGATCTGTCTTATGCGCAGAGTAGTATTCGTTGAAAATATCATAGCACTTTTTGTGCTGTTCATCTGTATGGCCTTCGGGCAATATACGGTGTATCAGAATCGGGATGCCGTTTCCGACAAAATACCTGTATGCATCGGTTGGATGTACGGGGTATCCCAGCTGCGACAGCGCATAGTTTCCCGCTCCTGCAAGATCGCCGAGAGTGTTAAGGAGTGTTCCGTCAAGATCAAAGATCACAAGCTTATACATACATCAGCCTCCGAAATCTATTCTGAAGAAAATGGTAAGTCCGTAGGTGATGACCCACAGCACGCCTGTCACATAAGTAAGTCCTGCCAGAACCTTGTTTCCGCTTACCTCGGTACGTACGCCCTTGCCATCGCCCGTGGCGGCAAGGTTGGTTATTACGCAGCCTGCTATCGCAAGTCCAAAGCCAAGCAGTGTACACCACTGCGGCAGGATGGACATAAAGTACAGGATATTCAGTATCGTAGCTGTGATAAGCAGTATATTGAACAAAAGCTGTATACGGTCGAATTTATTCAGTTTCATCGTTATCCTCTTTTCTTTTAACGCATATTAGGCAATCACGCAAATAATTATTTGTATAATCGTGAAAAACAATATAATTATACACCCGATTTTGTAGGCTGTCAATCTTGAAATATACCTTAAATTATGATATAATAATAAAGTATATTATTTTACAGAATTTTTTTCTGACAGAAAGGAACTTTTATCATGCTTACAAAGGAAGAATTTGACCTTCAGCTTACAAAGCTCATCAAGGAGCAGGAGGAGCTTATCTCCCGTCCCAATGTGAAATCCCCCGTATACAATGGAGTATACGACCGCTACGAAAACCCTGTACTTACAGCGGAGCATGCGCCCATTATCTGGAGATACGACCTATCCTACAACGATAACCCCAACCTTATGGAGCGTCTGGGCGTAAACGCTGTGATGAACAGCGGTGCTATCTACCTCAATGGCAAGTACTGCCTTGTTGCACGTGTAGAGGGCAATGACAGAAAGAGCTTCTTCGCTGTTGCAGAGAGTGACAAGCCCACAGAGGGCTTCCGCTTCAGGGATTACCCTGTTATCCTCCCCGACACCTGCCCCGAGGAGACAAACGTTTACGATATGCGTCTTACCCAGCACGAGGACGGCTGGATATACGGTGTTTTCTGCTCCGAGAGCAAGGATACAACCTCAAACGACCTGTCCGCTGCTATCGCTCAGGCGGGAATAGTACGTACAAAGGACCTTGTTACATGGGAGCGTCTGCCTAACCTCATCTCCAAATCCCCTCAGCAGAGAAACGTTGTACTCCACCCCGAATTTGTTGACGGAAAGTATGCTTTCTATACCCGTCCTCAGGATGACTTTATTTCCACAGGCTCCGGCGGCGGTGTATGCTTTGCGCTCTGTGAGGATATCACAAACCCTGTACTTTGCACTGACGAGGTCGTTATCAGTCCCAGAGTATACCACACCCTTACAGAGGTAAAGAACGGCGCAGGCGCTGTTCCGATAAAGACTCCCAAGGGCTGGATACACATCGCCCACGGTGTAAGAAATACAGCGGCAGGTCTGCGTTATGTGATCTACGTGTTTGCTACTGACCTCAACGACCCCAAGAAGCTTATCGCATCTCCCTCCGGTCTGTTTATCGCACCTCAGGGAATAGAGCGTGTAGGTGATGTTTCCAACGTTACCTTTACAAACGGCGCTATCGTGCGTGAAAACGGAGAGGTTTATATCTACTACGCATCCTCCGATACAAGACTGCATGTAGCTTCCACCACCATCGAAAAGCTTATGGACTACACCTTCAACACTCCCGCTGACCCGCTGCGCTCCGCAGACTGTGTAAAGCAGAGATGCGAGCTTATCGCAAAAAATCTCTCGGGAGCGCAGAAGATATGAGCGAATATTTTGACCTGTATACCATCGACCGCCGACCTCTCGGCAGAAGGATACAGAGAGGCGCTCCCATCCCCCGTGGCGAGTACCACATAGTAGTTCAGATAATGACGATAAACAGCAGGGGTGAGATACTTCTTACCCAGCGTGTTCCTGAAAAAACCAGCGGCGGCAGATGGGAATGCTCAGGCGGCTGCGCCGTAAGCGGCGAGACCAGTGTTACCGCCGCTGCAAGAGAGCTGTATGAAGAAACAGGCATACGTGTATCTCCCGAGGAGATACACCACGAATGGACTCTCACCACTGACAGCATGCTGCGTGATTTCTATACGGTAAACAAAGATGTACCGCTGGAGCAGATAAGATTACAGTCTGCCGAGGTCTGTGCCGCAAAGTGGGTCAGTCTTGACCGCCTTGAAGAAATGGTACGCAGCGGACAGACTACAAGAACAGTTGCAAAATGGCTGGAAACACGAGGAGAGGACATCCGCAGCCGTATCAACAAGATAAAAAACGGCGGTATGCAATCCGCCTGAGGAGGAAACCTTGGACAAGAAAGCGGTAATCGCTAAGATAAAACATCTCGCAGAAAGCGGAAACACCGAAGGCAATTCGGTGGAAAGCGTATTCGCACGCTGTTACAACGCAGTCAGAAAAACGCTTGATATAACTCCCTTTGACGAGCAGTTATCCGCTGCCCTCTCCCTTTACGAGGGCAGGATGGTACAGATGCAGACGGGCGAGGGCAAGACCCTGTCCGCTGTGTTTGCTGCGTGTATGGAGGCACAGAGCGGCGGAAGTGTGCATGTACTGACATTCAACGACTATCTCGCAAAGCGTGACTGCGAGTGGATGAAGCCTGTCTATGACGAAATGGGAATCTCTGTGGGATATATCACCGAAAAAACAGACCGCAGACAGCGCAGAGAGCTTTACAAAAAGCAGGTACTGTACATCACTGCAAAGGAAGCAGGCTTCGATTACCTGCGTGATTTCGTGTGCTTCGACCCCGAGGAGATGGTATTTCCCGAGCAGCTTAATTACGCTATCGTTGACGAGGCAGACAGTATACTCATTGACGAGGCGAGAATACCTCTTGTTATCGCAGGCGACCTTGCCGTAGAGGACAGCTCCCATGTGGCGGAGGTCTATGAAAAGACCGCTGACTTCACCGAGGACCATTTTGAATTTGACGACGAAAGCAGAAATGTATATCTCACTGATGAGGGTGCTGACCTTGCGGAGGAGATATTCGGAGTAAATATATACAGCACTGACGGTGCGGAGCTTCTTGCGAAGATATGCGCCTGCCTTAAGGCAAGGACAGTGCTGAAAGAGGATAAGGACTACATCGTAAAAGACGGCAGCATACTGCTGGTGGATGAGTTTACAGGACGCACTGCGGTAGGCAGAGTTTTCCCTGGAGAATTACAGCCCGCAGTTGAGGCAAAGCACGGACTTAAGATAACCTCCCGTGGACGTATCATGGGCAATATCGCACTGCAGTATTTCGCACGGCTGTATCCTAAGCTGTGTGGAATGACAGGCACCGCAGAGCTTGCCCGTGAGGAGTTTGAAAAGCTG
Organism: Oscillospiraceae bacterium; assembly: GCA_017440445.1. The sequence goes on from JAFSHE010000059.1 coordinate 8,293, forward strand.
TATGCGCTGACAACTGATGTTATCCCCACAAGACTTCCATGTGCAAGGGAGGACAAACCCCTTGAGATGTACTACGATAAGGAAGAAAAGCATGCCGCAGTCATCGCAGCAATATGCGAGGCGGCAGAGGCTCAGCGCCCTGTGCTTGTTGGCACGGAAAGTATAGAGGAGTCTGAATATATCGCTGAGATGCTGCGTGAAAAGGGCGTATCATGCTCTGTACTCAATGCCAAAAACGACGAGGAGGAGGCCGCTATAATCTCCCGTGCGGGAGAGCGTGGCGCAGTGACTATCTCCACCAATATGGCGGGCCGTGGTGTCGATATAAAGCTTGGCGGTGAGGACTGCCGTGAAAAGGACTTCGTTACAGAAGCAGGCGGTCTGCTGGTGCTTGCGACATCCATGCGGGAAAGCTCCCGTATAACAAAGCAGCTGCGTGGACGTGCAGGTCGTCAGGGAGATATCGGCGAAAGCCGCTATTTCTCCGCACTTGACGATGATATATTCACACGGTTTGAGCTGAAAAAGCTTGCAGGACGTCACTATCCTGCAAAAAAGGTGAACGGTGCGATAGAGGATAAAACACTCCTGAAAGAGGCTGAGCGTGTTCAGCGAATATCAGAGGGCGACACCTTTGACGAGCGCATGAACCTGATGAAATATACAATGATAGGCGAAAAGCACCGTGATATCACCTTCAGAAGAAGGACTGCCTTACTTGATGGCAGCTACAACTGTGAGCTGTGGCAGACACACGCTCCCGAGCTTTACGAAGAAGCAGAGAAGAAATTCGGCAAGGACGCTTTGCAGAAAAAGCAGAATCTTATCCTTGCATCGCTGCTGAATGAATTCTGGTGCGATTATCTTGACTACACCGCATATCTGAGAGAGGGCATACACCTGACGCAGGTAGCAGGAAGAAATCCCGCAGACGAGTACAACATCGCCTGCGAGGAATACTATGACAGTGCTGCTGACAGCATCCCCGAGCGAATGACAGAACGGCTTGAAGCTCTGCTGGAATGCGGCTCCCTTGAGGAATATAATGTTCCCATGCCCAGCAAGACCTACACATATCTGCTGGATGACCAGGGCGAGGAGTTCAAGACAAAGCCCATACTGATGAATATATTCTCCGATGATTATGTACCTGATGACGTTCCCGACGAGGATGAAACCGAGGAGAATGCTCCCGAAAAGGAGAAGAAAAAAGGATTTTTTGCATCCCTTTTCGGCAAGAAGAAATAAATCCGTTTTACGAGGTAAACGATGTCTACTGTTTGTGCGATAGCTACCCCCGCAGCGGCGGGAGGTATCTCTGTTATAAGGATCTCGGGCGAAAAAGCCGCTGAGATAGCAGAAAAGGTGTTCCGTCCCGTTTCAGGGAGATCTGTATCCGAGCTTAAGGGTTACCATGCCGCTTACGGAAAGATATACGACGGCGAGGAGCGCCTTGACGACGGAGTTCTTCTGATGTTCCGTGCGCCACACAGCTACACGGGCGAGGATGTGGCTGAGATATCCTGCCACGGCGGAATATATGTTACCCGCAGGGTGCTTACCGCATGTATAAAGGCAGGCGCAGAGCCTGCTGCCGCAGGAGAATTCACCAAGCGTGCTTTGCTTAACGGTAAGATGTCACTTACAGAAGCGGAGGCAGTAACAGACATCATCTCAGCGCAGAGTGGTCAGCTGCTGAGCTGCTCAAACTCGCAGCGTGAGGGCGCACTTTACCGCCGCACCGAAAGGATAGCCGACATGATAATGGAGGTATCCTCACAGATATCCGCATGGATAGACTATCCCGACGATGATACTCCCGTTGTTACGGAGGACTGGCTCAGAGAAAAGCTGTCAGCGGTAAACGCAGAATTCAGGCATCTTCTGGACGGCTACGACACAGGACGTATGATACGTGAGGGAATCTCCTGTGCAATAGTCGGAAAGCCTAATGTGGGCAAATCCACACTGATGAACCTGCTTTCAGGTAGCGAACGCAGTATAGTATCGGATATAGCAGGTACTACCCGTGATATCGTGGAGGAAACCGTCACCCTCGGAGATGTGGTGCTGAGAATAGCCGACTGTGCGGGAATAAGAGAAACCGATGATACAGTGGAAAAGATAGGCGTTGAGATAATGCTGAAAAAGCTGAACAGTGCAGACCTTGTACTGGCGGTGTTTGACAGCTCACGTCCCGTTGAGGAGGACGACATCACGCTTATGGAGCAGCTTTCGGGCAAGGAGGTCATCCCGATAATCAACAAGTGCGACCTTCAGATGACCCTGGACACTGTGCTGATAGAGGAAAAGCTCGGCAAGGCTGTGTATATCTCGGCAAAGACCGCAGACAGCGCAGACGTGCTTGAAAAGGAGGTCAGCACCCGTATGCAGCTGGATAAGCTGGACGCACAGGCGGGATTTCTCGCCAATGAGCGACAGAGAAGCTGTATCATACGTGCCGCAGATGCGGTAAATGAAGCTCTCTCCGCAGTGGAGCTGGGACTTACTCCCGATGCGGTGGGAGTTATGCTGGAGCAGGCTCTTGACGCAGTGTATGAGCTTTCGGGAAGAAAAGCAAGCGAGGAAGTTATCGCAGAGGTATTCAAGCGTTTCTGTGTTGGTAAATAATTAATATATGAACCCGAATAATTCTATAATAGAAGAATGTTATCAGACAGCCCGTGAGGAGCTGAAAAAGATAGACTGCTACGATATTCCTACCGATTTTGAAACAGCCTATACACATCACAGCTATGCTGACGGCTGCTTTTACGAGCATAATGAGGGCGACCGTGGCGAAAGGCACACTACAAATATCGGCAGTACCAAGGACGAGTTTATTTCCCATCTGCTTTATCGGAAAATACGTGCCTTTTCGTTTGATTATGAGCTTCATCATCGCAGGAGATTTGAAAGCAATCTCCGTCAGACCAATGAAGTGACGATACAGTGCTACCGATATCTCGACAGCAAGTACAGTTGTCCGTCACTTAATGAGCCGAGCGATAATGTGCATATCTGCTTTGACCTGCTGGAGCATTACATAAAAGTCAGCCGAAAGCTTATTAACAAAAAAAGCATCCCTGAGAATACCATGCGCCGCATAAGGTTTATAGCAAACAAGCTGTATGCTTCCTCTACGGGCGGCATGCATGACGTTATGCTTGCGCTTGACTATGTGCGGTATAACATATCAGAAATACTGGATATCATACCTTTGCCGCTGCTTAAAGAGGAATTCATGCAGCATGAGGAGCAGTATCAGCGGCTACTGGAGCTTGAAAAGAAAGCACCGCACCAGAAAGACAGATATCCTCTGGGGCTATGGGATAACGATGTATTTCACGAGGCAGAGGAGATACTCAAAGGAAAACGATTTGCAGACGGTGCTGCTATTCAGTGTGCGCTGTATCTGCTGATAAACGCAGTACATAATGACCGTGCGGTGGGATTAAATATCGATCTGTGTTTCCATGGGAAAGATATGATAGACAGATATCGTCCTGTGCTGTGCGAAATATTCCTTGAGGACAAATACTGTGTATACCATTTCGGACCTGACAGGAATTTCGACAACGCAAGAAAAAACAGGCTGAACTTTAAAATGCTTATGGGAAAATGAGTTGCTGTGAATACAGCGAAAGAAGGTATATCATGAACATACTTATAATCGGCTGCGGAATGGTCGGCTCGGAGCTTGCCGCACAGCTTGACCGCAGCGGACATGACGTTTCTATTATCGACAATGATGAGAATAGCTTTGAAGCGCTCCCCGCAGATTTCAACGGCTTTACTACTGCGGGCATACCTATTGATACAGATGTGCTGAGAAGAGCTGGTGTTGAAAGCTGTGATGCGCTGTGCGCCGTCACAGGCGATGATAACATAAACATAATGGTGACCGAGCTTGCTTCAAAGGTGTTTGGTGTAGAAAGAGTATTCGCCCGCATACGTGACGTAAGCAAAAGCGAGATATACGAAAGCCTCGGAATAAGCACCGTATGCCCCACACGACTTGTGGTAAACGCAGCACGTGATATGCTGGACGAGGATATCACTCAGCTTTCAAATATTCGGCTTGGAGATCATACGGTTGGCTTTACAGTTGCCGAGCTTCCCGAGGAGCTTGTCGGCGGCGCTCCCGAGGACATCATCTATGACCCAGGCGAGGTGCTTTTTGCGATAGTACGAGGTGGCAAAATGAGCTTTTTTGTGCGACAGGACAAGGTGGTATTTGAACGTGGCGACAAGCTTATCTTCGTTAAGGAGGAAAGTGTATGAAGGCAATAGTAGTCGGTGGTGGAAAGATAGGCTTCTATCTTGCAAACGCTCTGCCCGAGCATGGGTATTCCGTAACGATGATAGAAGCGGACAGAGAGCAGTGTCGCTATTGTGCAAACAATCTTGAAGCAGAAGTATTCTGCGGCGACGGCACATCAGGAAAGGTACTGCGTGAAAGCGGAGCAGAGCATGCCGATGTGGTGATAGCGGTAATGGGACAGGACGAGAAAAATCTTGTATGCTGTCAGATGGCAAAAAAGCTGTTCGGAGTAAAAAAAGCCATTGCAAAAGTAAACAACCCCAAAAATGCAGACGCACTGAAAAAGCTCGGTGTGGATATAGTGATATCGGCTACGGATAACATAATCCGTGCACTGGAGCGTGAGGTGGACCTCAGCTCGGTGAAGGAGCTTATCCCGCTGGATGGCGAAGCATCGCTGCTGGAGATAACTCTCCCCGATGATTACCCGTTGGAGGGCATAACACTGCAGGAGCTGAAGCTTCCTAATACCTGTAACGTTGCGTGTATAAACCGCAGCGGCAGGACTATAATCCCACGTGGCGGCACTGTATTGAGCGGCGGCGATATAATACTTGTCGTAGCCACAGGACATGACGAAAAAGGACTGCGCAAGGCGCTGAAAATAAAAGGATAAATTTAAGAAAAGAGGGCGGTATCATGGCAAGCAATCAGAAAACAAAACGCAGCAGAAATTCAAAAACAACTAAGACCCACCGCACAAAAAAAAGACAGGGTGACATTATATTTGCACTGGATATAGGTACCCGCACCGTTGTGGGAATACTTGCGCAAAAAACAGATGACGGCTACAAGATAATCGATATGGAGACCGCTGTACACGAAAAGCGCTCTATGACAGATGGTCAGATAGAGGATATCGAGGCGGTAGCACAGGTTATTAAAAAGGTTAAGGCAGAGCTTGAAAAACGCTGCATGATAAAGCTGACACATGTATGCATAGCAGCGGCAGGTCGTGCCTTAAAGACCATGAAGAACAAATCTGTATGCGATGTTTCTGCTATACGCTCGCTCTCTGCTGAGGACCTGAAAACAGCAGAGCTTGACGCAGTGCGTGAAACAGAGGAGAAATTCTCCGAGGGACAGACCCGTGCGGCGTTCTACTGTGTTGGTCACAGCGTTATCGGGCTTACTCTCGACGGTTACAAGGTGCAGAAGCCTGAGGGTCATCGTGGCGAAAAGCTGGAGACCGAGATAATTGCGGCATTCCTCCCTGCGTATGTGGTGGAGAGCCTTTGTGCCGCAGTGGATATCGCAGGCCTTGATGTTGCGGGACTTACACTGGAGCCTATCGCAGCTATGAATATCGTTGTACCTCCTGAGCTGAGACTTATCAACATCGCACTGTGTGATATCGGTGCGGGTACATCGGACGTTGCCACATCCCGTGACGGAAGTGTTGTGGCATACGGAATGGCAACTGTCGCAGGCGATGAGATGACAGAGGAGCTTATGAAAAAGCTGCTGGTGGACTTCAACACCGCTGAAATGATAAAAACAAGCGAGCTTCCCGAAACAGAATATACCGATATACTGCTGATGAAGCATACCATCACCCAGGAGAAGATTGCCGAGATACTCAGACCCTGTGCTGAAAACCTTGCCGCTACTATCTGCAAGGAGATACTTGAAGCAAACGGCGAGGCGCCTCAGGCAGTATTCGTCGTGGGCGGCGGAAGCAAGCTCAGCGGGCTTACCGGGCTTATCGCAAAGGGTCTCGGTATGGATGAAACACGTGTCATCACAGGCAGACGTGAGCTTATGCGCGGAATTACCGCTCCTGCTAAAATAGAGATAGGCACCGAGCATGCTACACCTCTCGGTATCGCAATAACAGCATCCGAGGGCGTGAAGTACGACTTCACAACTATCACCCTCAACGGCAGAAAGATACGCACACTTGATACCAACAGACTTACCGTGTTTGAGCTTACCGCTCTCGGTGGAATAAAGCCCGACAAGCTGATGGGCCGCTCCGGCTCTGCATTAAGCTTCACTATCGACGGCAAGCGCACGATACTCCGTGGCATACCCATGACTCCCGCTGAGATATCCGTAAACGGCAAGCCCGCTTCGCTCAACACCTCTGTCAGAAAGGGCGACGAGGTAACGATAATTCCCGCAAAGGACGGCGAAGATGCGGCTGCACTCATGTCAGACTACTTTGATATGGACGGAATGTTTACCGCCGAGATATCCATACTCGGTGAGAAGAAACTGGCAGGAAGATACATAAGGGTAAACGGCGAGCCTGTTACCGCAGACTGCGAGATAGAAAACAACAGCGTTATGGAAACAGTGGAGTTAAGCACCTTCGGTGGACTGTGCGCAGCAGAGGAGATTCCCCTTGTGGACGCACTGCTTAACGGCACATCTGCATCCGCAGATACACTGCTTAATGACGGTGACGAGATATCCGCTGTGCAGGCAGCTCCCGCACCTGCCGCAGCTGCACAGAGCGCCCAGCCTGCTCCCGCTGCTGTAAAGCCCGCAGGAGTAAAAAGCTCAGGCGAGGAGATACACATCATCTTCAACGGCGAGCCTGCAAAATTCCCCGTGATAGACAGCAGCAGAGAGCCGATATTCCTTGACCTGCTGGCAGCATTCTCGGAAAATCCCACTGCGCTGCTTGCCCATGCAACCACAACTACCATAAACGGAAAGGTCGCTCGTCTCGGCGATACAGTACACGACGGCGATGAAATAATCATTGAGTAATATGAAAATAACACTAAAAAAGCTGCTGCCCGTGCTGTTGGCAATATCCCTGCTGGGCGGCTGCTCGCAGATTCCCGACAAGCCACAGCAGACATCAGCGGTAACATCTGAAGCGCCGCCCGAATCAGATACATCGGATGTTATGGAGTCCGCTCCCGAGGATGTGGACGCTGTAAACTACGACATCGAAAAAGAAGATGTACTGATAAAGCTCAACGCAGAGGGCGGAGAGTTTTCAGGCGTTGTCCGCAGCGAAGGCGAATACGACGGCAGCGGATACATCGTGCTTGACGAAGGTCAGAAGCTGCTGCACATGGCTAATATTCCCTCCTCACAGCATTACAGGATTGTAATTGCTGCACAGTCGTATACAGGCGCAGTAATAAAGCTGTCCTGCACAGAGGGAAATGTGGGAATGTATTACATTCCCGCAAGCGAGGAAATGACCTTTGTACAGTTTTCTGTTGACAGGCTGTATCTAGCTGAGGGCATGGCTATACTTAATTTTGAGCAGATAAAAGGTACCGCCTCCCTTGATTACATCCTGATAGAGGACAGTGACAAGGTGCCTGACGGATGCTACCGCACTGCGGTTTCAGTAGTAGGAAACAATACAGGAATAAGCACCATAAGCACTATGAAATTCCTGTCGGACAGCTATGGAATAAGGACCATAACAGGACAGAATGTCACCCTCGGAACAAATGCCGAGATAGACGCTATATATAAGGAAACAGGAAGATATCCCGCCATGCGCTGCGGCGACCTGATGTATTCATCTATATATGCGCCTGAAGAAAGCTCCGATACAGCCGAAGCTGAGATACAGCATGCCATCGACTGGGGCAAGGACGGTGGAATGATATCCATGGGCTGGCATTGGTATTCTCCCTTGGAGCATGGCTCGGACATCTACAAGTCCGAAACATTGTTTGACCTTGGAACAGCAGTTACTACCCGTGATATCGCCAATGCAAGCATCGAGGAGATACAGGGACTTTACGACAGCGCCATGCTATCCGAAAGCTGCCTGCTGCTGATAAAGGATATCGACAATATGGCAGAAACGCTGAAGCACTTCAAGCAGGAGCAGCTATCGGTGATATGGCAGCCTATCCCTGATGGCGACTCGGATATCTACTGGTGGGGCGGTAACGCTGAAAACTACAAGTGGCTGTGGAACCTGATGTTCACCAGAATGAACAAATATCACAATCTTAACAACCTTATCTGGGTATGGAACGGCACTGATCCTACATTCTACCCCGGTGACGAGGTTTGTGATATCGTAGGTCAGGGGATGTTCAATAATTCCTCTGCATCCTTTGCGGCGAGGTTTGAAGCGCTTGCACGTATCTCTCCTACCGACACGAAGGCGGTGGCGATAACAAGCTGTGACAAGCTGCCCGACCCTAATTACCTCAGACGTGACAACGCCATGTGGATGTGGTTTTCACCCGCAAGCGGCGAGTATGTCATCAACGAGGACGGTTCTCTTTCCGAAAAATACACAAGCTGGCAGAGCTTTTACGACATCTACAACTCCCGCCTGTGCATCACCCGTGACGAGCTGCCCGATATGCTTACCTACGGCATGGAATATATGCTGAACGAGGAGCAGTATGAAAGCACTCCGCAAACTGAATGATCTGTTGACATAGCATGCAAATGCTGTTATAATTATTCTGTTATTAATTTTATTTTTTAAGGAGAATATCATGAAAAGATTTTTATCTGTTATTCTTGCAGCCTCTCTTGTACTTTCCCTGACAGGCTGCGGCGAAAACACAAGCAGCACATCTTCCGACAACGGAAGCTCCGTATCTTCTGACAACAATTCTGTGGCAGACAACAGCTCCCAGACCGACAGCACTCCCGCTGCGGACGAATCCTCTCAGCCCGAGGAAAGCAAGCCTGTCGAGGAGATACCCTACGAGCTTGGCGGCGACCTTACTCCAACAATGATAGCAAACTCTGTACTCAATAAGGGCGACCAGACACGTCTTGCTAAGGTGATAAAGAAGCTGCAGGCAGGCGAGGAGGTTACTATCGCATACCTCGGTGGTTCTATCACACAGGGAAGCTCCGCAGGTAACGAGCTGTGCTACGCAAGACTTACCACCGACTGGTTTGAGCAGAATTTCCCCAGTGCTAAGATCAACTATGTAAACGCAGGTATCGGTGCGACAGGCTCCTACATAGGCGTTCACCGCTGTGATTCTCAGGTGCTGGCACACGACCCTGACCTGGTATTCATCGACTTCTCGGTAAACGATACTGCTGACCGCATATCCACAAACAAGTCTACTTACGAGAGCCTGCTTAGAAAGATATGGAAGCACGATTCCACTCCCGCAATCGTTACCATCGCTATGACGCAGGAGGACGGTACAAGCGTTCAGGACGCACATTATGAGATAGCTGCAAAGTACAACATCCCCATGATATCCTACCGTAACGCTATCCTTGATGTTATCGACAAGGGCTACATAATCTGGGATGACATCTCCGACGACAACATCCACCCCAACATTCCCGGTCACGCAGTGCTGACAAAGATGATAACAAATTATATCCAGACAGTAGCGGATAACGTGGACAGCATCGACACAAGCGCAGACCCCGAGCTTCCCGCAACAGGCGAGGACGGAATGAAGTTCGAAAATGCACAGATCGTTCTGTCTGACTCCGATATATGCAAGTCCACAGGTCTGTTTGAGGTAAAGGCAAACTACAACTTCGGCGGCTTCAATGAGCCGTGGATCGCAAAGGTAAAGGCAGGCAGCACCATCGACCCCGAAAAGGACGCTCTTGTATTCGAGGTTGAGGCGCAGAACATCGGTATACTTTTCGGTAAGACCACCAGTGCAAGCGGTCTGCTGGATGTATATGTTGACGACAAGCTTGTAAAGACCATTAATACAGACTTCAGCGGCGGCTGGGGCAACTATGCCGAGTTTGCAGAGATATCCTCCTTCATGTTCGCTGAAAAGCACACGATAAAAATACTCCCCCGTGAGTCTGAAAATGCTGCGGGCTACTATGTTTCGGCTATCATGATAAGCTGATCTGATAACTAAACAACAATCGGGCGGTCGATGACCGCCCGATATTTTTGTACTTAAAAAAGTACCGTTCATTTTTCGTTTATTTTACTTCCGCTCTTGAAGCAAAGTCCTGCGATAAATCCGAAGAACACCGCTGCGGTTATTCCTGCTGCCGCCGAGGTAAGTCCTCCTGTAAAAGCGCCGATAAGCCCGTCCTTGTCCACTGCCTCTTTTACTCCTTTTGCAAGGAGATTACCGAAGCCTGTAAGAGGGACTGTCGCTCCGCCTCCTGCGAAATCTATCAGCGGCTGATAAAGCCCGAACGCTCCGAGGACCACTCCCGCCACCACATAGGACACAAGTATCCTTGCGGGAGTAAGCTTGGTAAGATCGATAAGAAGCTGTCCCACAACACAGAACAGACCGCCCACGACAAAAGCCTTCAGGTATTCAAGAAATACATCCATAGTTTCCCTCCTCAGTACGAAGTAAGCTCCACCGCATGCGCTATTCCGGGGATAGTTCCACCCTGCTGTATCATGGTGGTAGACATAAGCGCACCTGTTGCACAGAACAAAACACGTCTGAGCTCACCGCTCTCTATCCGTTTCATAAAGTGACCGCACATCATGGATGCACTACAGCCGCAGCCCGAGCCGCCCGCATGGACATCCTGTGTACTGCGGTCAAAAAGCATAAGCCCGCAATCCTTGTGACGAGATCTGATATCAATACCGTCACGTTTGAACAGATCACAAAGAAGCTCACTTCCCACAAGCCCCAGATCGCCTGTTATGATAAGGTCGAAATCCTCAGCGTTCGCACCTGTGTGCTTAAAGTGACGGGAGATAGTATCGTAAGCTGCTCCCGCCATCGCAGCGCCCATGTTGTTCTGATCATTTACACCCATATCCTCTATCTTTCCTACCGTTGCGGCACGAATAAAGGGCGGTCTGCTCGTATCCTCCACCATCACCGCACCAGAAGCAGTAGCGGTCCACTGCGCTGTTGGCGGGCGCACTCCTCCATAATTGAGAGGAAATCTGAACTGCCTCTCTGCGGAGCTGAAATGCGAGGATGTAACTGCAATAGCTCTCTCTGCATAGCCGGCGTTTACCATCGCTCCCGCCAGAAGAAGTCCCTCTGCAAAGGTTGAGCAAGCTCCGTATATCCCGAGGAACGGAATGAAATAATCCTTCAATCCGTATGAGGAGCTTACACACTGATTTAACAGATCTCCTGCAAAGATAAGATCAACCTTATCGGGAGTAAGCTCAGTCTTTCTCAGCACATGACCCACTGCCTTGTGCTGAAACAGAGATTCTGCCTGCTCCCACGTGTCACGCCCGCCCTTGTTGTCCTCTATGACCTCATCAAACTCTCCGCCGTAAGGTCCCTCGTTCTCCGCCTTTCCGACTACCGCTGCATAGGCTCGTACAGATGCCTTGTCGTATTTAAAGGTCTTTCCTGTGGAATATGCCATGTCAACCTCCTTGCCCTGTGAACAATCCGATGAAATAGTATATGAATCCATACACTACCGAAGCAGTAACTCCATAAACGATAACAGGCCCCGCTATAACGAACATCTTAGCGCCCAGACCAAGGATATATCCCTCAGACTTGAAGTCTATCGCAGGAGATACCACCGCATTCGCAAAACCTGTGATAGGGACAAGTGTTCCCGCACCACCGTGCTGTGCTATCCTGTCGTATAGCTCAAGACCTGTCAACAATGCGCTTAAGAATATCAGCGTCATAGAGGTCAATGCGCCTGCATTTTTTTCATCCATTCCCAGATATCCGTACAGATTGAGAAGCCCCTCTCCGAGGGCGCATATCGTCCCGCCGATCAGGAATGCCTTAGGTAACGTCTTATATAGCTTGGAATTTGGCGAGCGTTTTTTGGTAAGCTCACTGTACTCCCGATTAGAAATATTCATAGTAAAGCTCTCCTTGCTTTTTTGAGTTTATTTTGCCGCAGAATGACGGAAATACTCACATAATGAAAAAAATAGTTTTTCGGAGAGTTTCGGTATTGACAAACAGTGGTTTTTAATATAAAATATTAAGTATAAATAATTCTTTCGGGAGGTTCTGTATGGCACTTATTAATATTATGGAAGGCTTTGTAGAGGAGCGTATTGAAGATATGCTCAGGAATGAGGACTGCTGCAAATGCGAACGCTGCATCGAAGATATGAAGGCTATCTCTCTTAACAGACTTCCTGCAAAGTATGTCAGCACACACAACGGTGAGTTGTTTTCCAAGCTTGATTCCATGATCCGTCAGAATGCGGTGGATATCAATATTGCGGTTGCCGAAGCTATATACATGGTAGCTAAGCGCCCCTCGCACTGATTTAGTCATATCACATCAGCACCTCATCTTTTGATGAGGTGTATGTTTTTTATACAAGGAGGTTTACGCCATGTGGAATATAATCCGATCAATATAACTGAATTGGAGGTACATAATGAATTATAATATAAGAAAAATAAAGGAAAGCGAATACTGTTTACTTGAGGAATTCCTCTATGAAGCAATCTTTATCCCCGAGGGAGTGTCACCGCCGCCGAAAGAGATAATACTTCAGCCTGAATTACAGATATACATAAGTGGTTTCGGTTCACAAAAGGACGATATATGTTTCGTCGCTGAAGCTGACGGCAGAATCATCGGTGCTGTATGGGTACGTGATATGAAGGACTACGGACATATTGCAGACGGAGTGCCATCCTTTGCTATCTCTCTGTATAAGGAATATCGCAATTTCGGAATAGGTACTGAACTGATGACAACCATGCTGAATGAGCTGCGAAGCAAGGGATATAAAAGAACTTCTCTGGCTGTACAGAAAGCAAACTACGCAGTAAAAATGTATAAGAAAGTCGGTTTTGAAATTATTGACGAGAACGATGAAGAATACATAATGGTCTGTGACCTGTAATAATGTCAATTGGATAAAATAAAACCTCCCCAAACCTTTCGGAATGGGGAGGTCATTTGTTTTAAACCGTTACTCTGTTCGTGAGTTCCGAATTAGCGAAGCGCAGCCTGTGCAGCAGCAAGTCTAGCGATCGGAACACGGAAGGGAGAGCAGGAAACGTATGTGAGACCAAGCTTGTGGCAGAACTCAACAGAGGAAGGATCGCCGCCGTGCTCGCCGCAGATACCTACGTGGAGCTCAGGACGTGTAGCCTTACCAAGCTTGATAGCTGTCTCCATCAGCTTACCAACACCGATCTGGTCGAGCTTAGCGAAGGGATCGTTCTCGAAGATCTTAGCATCGTAGTAAGCGTTCAGGAACTTACCAGCGTCATCTCTG
>JAFSHE010000060.1 GCA_017440445.1 Oscillospiraceae bacterium
CTGACAATGTAAGCTTCGACCAGAGACCTTGGATGAAGTCCGCAGAGATCGTTGACGCTCTTATCGAGGCTATCAAGAGCAAGAAGTATGACTTCCTGCGCTGCAACTTCCCCAACGGCGACATGGTAGGTCATACAGGTTCTATGGCTGCAACCATCATCGGTGTTGAGTCCGTTGATATCGGTCTTGCACGTCTGAAGGACGTATGCGACGAGTACGGTGTTACAATGCTTATCACCGCTGACCACGGCAACGCTGACGAGATGCTCGAAAAGAACAAGAAGGGCGATGTGAATGTAAGAACAGCTCACTCCCTGAACCCTGTTCCTTTCATCATCTACGATAAGGATGTTCAGTACACCATCAAGGATGGCGAGTACGGCCTTGCAAATGTGGCTCCCACAGTTGTTAAGATGTTCGGTCTTGAAGCTCCCGCTTGCTGGGAAGACAGCATGATCTGATTATCCGTATAAACAAATCAAGCCCCGAGTGATCGGGGCTTTTTTGTGTGCGGGAGTCTGTGCTTTAGTCAGTACATTCGGGGTCGCCTGCTTCCTCGTTGCCGAGATAGACCTTGTATGGCTTGCCCTGATAGTAGTTCATGATTTGCCGCCGTAATTTTGAAGGGTACAACGGCTGCTTGTCCAGCGTTGCAATATCCAACCAGCCGATACCTACTTGATTAGTATCACCGTGAAGTTCAGCGTTCGGTATACTGTCGATATATTCACAGGCGAAAACAAGGTCAATGCGGTGGAAGCTTTCGCCATGAACTCCCTCCACAACAAAAAGCAGTTCCTTACACTCCACTGCTATTCCAAGCTCCTCGGATACTTCACGGCAGACTGCTTCGCAAAGAGTTTCCTCTGCTTCTAGACCGCCGCCCGGCATTATGTACCATTCTTCTCCGTTATCTCTTATCCGTATGGCAGCCATCCTGCCGTCTATTATGATGAGCGCCTTTGCGGAGCTTCGTATCTCTCGTTCCATCTGTGTCCCTCCCGTTGTAGTTAAAAAAAGAAAAGTAAACACCGGTTATGATAAGCAGCTATCACGACCGGTGTCCATCTGTGGAGCGGATAACGGGAGTCGAACCCGCCCCCTCGGCTTGGGAAGCCGATGTTCTACCGATGAACTATATCCGCATCATGATATGATTATATCACTTCGTGCGGGAATTGTCAACGGCGGAAGAACGCTTTTTTGCTGTTGTTTTGTCGTGAAATAAGTGTTTTGAACGGATATTAGTCTGTGCGCATGCGGTAGCCGATTCCCGGCTCTGTGACGATATACCGTGGCGAAGTTGAGCTTTCTCCGAGCTTTTTACGGATATTCGTCATGTTCACTCGTAATATCTGATTATCTTTTATGGCATTCGGTCCCCATAGCTGGGTCAGGATGTAATCGTAGGTCAGCACCTTTCCTGCGTATTTTCCAAGCAGCGCTACTATCTTGAACTCGTTGAGCGTAAGACCTGCGTCCTTTTCGCCGATGAATACACGATATTTGTTGTAATCTATGGTAAGCCCGCCTATCGACAGCTTTCCTTTATGTAGCGTTTCCCTGCCAGCCACCGAGTGACGGAATGCGACACGGATGCGTGACAGAATCTCGTTTCTGCCTATGCCGTAGTGGATGTAATCATCTGCGCCGCTGTCCAGTGCTGAAACGGCCTCCGCCTCGTGGTATCCCGAGGGTGACATGACGATGATAGGAACTTCTGACCATTCTCTTATCTCGCTGATAAGTACAGGACCATCCACATCTGAAAGATGGTCGTTTATCATTATCAGGTCGGGACAGTGCGATTCTGCAAGAGATACCGTCTGCCGTCCGTTTGATGCAGAGAGTATCTCGTAGCCGCAGCTTACCAGAGCGTCAGTCGTGCGCTCCAGAAAGGATGTGCTGTTGTCAGCGATAAGGATTTTTCTTTTCATAGTTTTTCCCCTTTTATTTTACCACTTATGTGGTTTATTTGTTTATAAAAAATGATGATTTTTCCATCGGACAGCTCATATATTGATATAAAACGGAGGAGTAACAATGGATATCATCAGTTGGTTAAATGAAATCGTATGGGGCGCTCCGACGCTTATCGTCATGCTTGCGGCGGGTGCTCTGTTTTCTGTCGGGACGGGATTCTTTCAGCTGCGTCATATCGGACACTGGCTGAAGTGTACGATATTTTCGTCCTTTTCGGGTGGAAAAAGCAGCGATAGTAATTCAATATCTCAGTTTCAGGCGATGAGCTCCGCTCTCGCAGCCACGCTTGGCACGGGAAATATTGCGGGCGTGTCGGCAGCGGTCGCAACAGGCGGCGCAGGCGCTGTATTCTGGATGTGGATATCCGCTGTATTCGGTATGATGACGGGCTTCGCAGAGAATGTGCTGGGCATCTATTATCGCAGCCGCACTGTAAAAGGAGAGTGGGCGGGCGGCGCTATGTGCTACATAAGCTGCGGATTATCGGAGATGAGGTTCACAAAACCTTTTGCAAAGCCGCTTTCGGTAGTGTTTGCGGTGCTTTGTATGCTTTCAGCATTCGGGATGGGAAACCTTGTCCAGATGAATTCAGCGGTGAGCGCACTGCATACGGAATTCGGTGTGCTGCCAATTGCTGCGGGAGTGTTTCTAGCGGTGGTCGCTGCGCTGATTATCTTCGGAGGTGTAAAGCGGATAGGAAGTATCACAGCAAAGCTTGTGCCGTTTATGTCGGGCTTCTATATAATAGGAGCAATATGGATA
>JAFSHE010000061.1 GCA_017440445.1 Oscillospiraceae bacterium
AACCAAGATTACTCATTACCGTTACAACGGCTGTATCACCCTTCAGCTTTCCAACAGACTTAAGATACTTCGCAATAACAGCGATTATCCTGTCGCCGTCCACAACGTTTCCGTTTTCGTCAACTGCAAGGCATCTGTCCGCATCGCCGTCAAAGGCAAAACCCACATCAACGCCGCTGGACTTTACATACTCTGCAAGCCTGTCGATATGCGTAGAACCGCAGTTTTCGTTGATGTTCGTTCCATCAGGGTCCTCTGCGATATATCTGCCCTTAACTCCCATCGAAGAAAACAGCTCGTTTGCGGTAACAGCAGAGCTTCCGTTTGCACAGTCAAATGCCGCAGTAACTCCTGTAAGGTCGCAGTCTACACAATTTCTGATGTGGGCGATGTAATCAGCTGCCGCTCTTTCACAGCGTGTTATCTTACCAACCTCAGTTCCATCACGGAGAGAAATCTCCTCCCTGCGGTCCAGTATAAGCGCCTCTATCTCCTCCTCTGTTTCGTCTGAAAGCTTGAAGCCCTCGCCCGAAAACAGCTTTATTCCATTATATTCAACACTGTTATGAGATGCGGATATCATAACGCCTGCGTCTGCGCCGTACTGCTTTACAAGATGTGCCACTGCAGGAGTCGGTACCACTCCTAAAAGAACAGCCTCCGCACCCACCGAAGTCAGCCCCGCACACAGTGCCGCCTCTAGAATATCAGAGGATACACGGGTATCCTTTCCGACCAGAATACGAGGACAACTATTCTTACAGGCCTTTGTAAGCACATGAGCTGCCGCTCTGCCTATGTCCATAGCAAGCTCACAGGTGAGCTCGGTAATTGCGACGCCCCTTGCGCCGTCAGTTCCAAAGATCCTTCCCATGGATATTTCCCCCACACATTATATTATATTTTTGACGGTCAAACGTCCTGTTTATGTATCCAGCGTCTGCTGACCGTCCTTCAGAATACCAAGATGCTTATATGCAAGCGCAGTAGCAGTTCTTCCTCGTGGAGTTCTCGCTACAAAGCCAAGCTGCATAAGGAACGGTTCGCATACCTCCTCCAGCGTTACAGACTCCTCTCCCAGAGCAGACGCAAGAGTTTCAAGTCCCACAGGGCCACCGTTGTAGCCCTTTATTATCATCTCAAGGAAACGTTTATCAAGACTGTCAAGACCAAGCTTATCTATCTCAAGCCTGTCGAGTGCGATATCAGCGATATCACGGTTTATCTTTCCGTCACCAAGTACCTCTGCGAAATCACGAACTCGCTTAAGAAGGCGGTTAGCAATACGAGGTGTTCCACGGGAGCGTCGTGCTATCTCCATCGCTCCGTCCTTTGTACAGGGAATAGCAAGTATCACTGCGGAACGCTGAACGATATCGCAAAGCTCCTCGGGAGTGTACAGCTCCAACCTCTGAACGACACCAAATCTGTCACGAAGCGGTGCGGAAAGCTGTCCCGAGCGTGTAGTAGCGCCTATAAGCGTGAAATGAGGCAGATCTATACGGATAGAACGTGCCGATGGACCGTTGCCCATGATG
>JAFSHE010000062.1 GCA_017440445.1 Oscillospiraceae bacterium
CACAATAATGCGGATATGCAACGGTCTGCAGGTGTCCCCTGAATACCTTTTTGAAAAGCTTAACTACAAACAGGAAAACACACCCGCTCAGCAGGCCTACGACCTTTTCATGCAGACCCCGCCAGAGAAGCAGCAGGCTCTGCTGGAGCTTCTTGAAAAGGCAAGGGAGCTTATCTGAAATCCTGCAAACAACACAAAAAGCCGCCCCTGATACGCTCAGAGGCGGCTCTGTTTTCGTTTGGCTATTTATCCGTACCCGTCATCCTCCCGAGAAATTCTATCGGGAAAGGCGGCGAGGCAAGCGGCCTTACTGCGATACTCATGAGCTTAAGCGGGTCGTCGTCTGCGGCTATGCGGTTTGAGCTGAATGCTCCGCAACTGCGGCAGCGATGTATCAACGCCCATTCACCGTCCCTGCGCACCCATACGCCTATCGGCTCCATTACTCCGCCGCAATCCGCTGCCCTGTCACCGGGCTCGTTGTCGAGATGCACGCTGCACAGGCAGCGTGGACAGTGGTTGCGATGCTCACTCCCTGCGCCCGAGAGCTCCACCCTCGCACCGCAGGATCTGCAGTTGAAATAGCTGTTACTGTTCAATTTATTGTCCTCCCTGTCGGTAAGCTGAAGTTACGTTCAGTGCGGGAGGCAATTTCAGATCATCCGAAAGCCTCCCGGCTCAGACAATCACCTTTGCAGTATATGTCATACAATCTTCTCCTTTAAAAATCAATCTTCGGGCACCAGTACGGAGTAGTTGCCCTCCTCTCTGCGGTAAACAACGTTTACAAGACCTGTTTCCGCATTCTTGAACATGAAGAAAGCATGGTCAAGCAGGTTCATCTGGAGGATGGCCTCGTCAACGGTCATGGGCTTAAGCGCAAATGTCTTGTAGCGGATAACCTCGTAATCCTTCTCCTCAGCCTCAGGCTCAAGACCTGCAAATGCGCCTGTACGCAGGCTCTTTTCAACCTTTGTCTTCTGCTTTCTTATCTGACGGATAATGCGGTCGATGGTAACATCGAGTGCGTCGTTCTTGTCCTTAGCCGACTGCTCCGCACGATATATAATTCCGTTATATTTAACAGTCAGCTCCAGAATGATCATCTCACGGCGCTCAGACAGTGTTATCTTAGCCTCTGCCTCCTCAGGGAAGAAGCGGTCAAGCTTTGCGTTGAGCTTCTGCTCCGCATACTCCGTAAAGGCCTGGGAAATGTTAAGTTTTTTTGCTGCGATAATAACTTTCATAAAATCATCCTCTCGAGTAAACTAGAAAGAGCAGACACTGCATCTCTCTTGAAAACATTGTATCATATTTATCCGAAATATACAAGTCTTTTTTGAAATTTTAGATATATTTGACGTTTTTCACAAATCCGCATTTGGCGATTGCTAAATAAAGACAAAAAAAACTGTCACATTCCACAAAGGGAAGTGACAGAATTTCATCATCATATTTTTATGAACTCGGGCTTTCTTTCTCTGAATACTGTATAATACTCAAAGCCTGCGTTTTTAAGTATCTCAGCCGCTGCGGAGAAGTCATACGCTACATGCTCTGCCTTATGTCCGTCGCTGCCGACGGTTATTATCTCGCCGCCTAGACTGCGGTAAAGCTTCAGCACCTCGGGGTGAGGGTGCGCCCAGCCAAGTCCGTATTTCAGCCCTGCTGTATTAAGCTCTATGCCCTTACCCATGGAGATAAGCTTTTTCAGTATCTCGCTGATAAGTTCCATATAATCGGCGGGAGAATAGGTCTTTGCGTTGCTGTATCTCACCACATAATCGAGGTGACCGTACACATCGAAATCGCTGAAAGCGGTGATGTTATCCATTATGCTCTGGAAATACTTCTGTATTCCATCCCTGTCGCCAAGCTTGTCGAAGTAGCCCGGGTAGTAAGGGTCGATGCCCTCCACTAAGTGCGAGGAGCCGATGATGAAATCAAACTGCTCGCTGCCTGCATACTCGTAAAGGCGGGGAGCGAGATAGTCCATAAGACCAAGCTCCACACCGAAAAGGAGCTGTATCCTGTCTGCGTACCTTTCCTTAAGGCGGAAAAGCTCTGCCTTGTATGCTGCGGTATCAAGGATAAACTCCCCCGTGGGATAATCCATATCCATGTGCTCGGTAACGCACAGGGTGTTAAGTCCCGCTGCAATTGCGGAATTCACCTGCGCCTCAAGAGGCTCGGTGCTGTCGCTTGAAAAGGACGAATGCACATGGAAATCAGCCGTTATCATCAGTTTTCTCCCTTTGCTTGTAAAGTCTGAAATACTCCCTCATATACAATATAAAGGAAGCCGCCGTAAACACATAAACGATACCTATCATAATGATTACAGGAACTATCTCCATCCTCGGCATGCCGATAAGTGCTATCACCAGAAGATAGAATACTATGGTAGCAAGCTTTCCGAACCATTTCGCTCCACCCAGGTCCTGACCCTTTTTAAGGAACACGATACCTACGACAAGCATCGTTATCTCCTTGATACAGATAAGGAAAAACAACGACACCAGCAGCCACCAGATACAACGATATCTTATAATAAGGCAGACTACTATCGCCGCCTGAGTCAGCTTATCCGCCAGCGGGTCAAGCGCCTTGCCAAGGTCGGTTATCATGTTGAAATGGCGTGCTATCCAGCCATCGAGTGCATCTGTTATTCCCGAAATGATAACTATACCTGCCGCCATCAGATAGCCGTTTGTGTGCGCATGCTCAAGGCTCTCGCTGCGGATGATGCCATCCTCCCACAGGAACACTACAACAAACACGGGGATAAGCGCTATGCGCACAAGCGTCAGTATATTCGGCAGCTTTGTTATGTCTTTAAGTTTGAATTCCATCTACTCACCTCATTTGAAAATAGACGAAGTCTTTCTTTTGCTCTGTTACTGTTTATTTGTTTTCATCAGCGCTGTCGGTGCCACCTGCCGACTGACGCGCTTCTACTATGCGGTTTACCCTTGCAAGCAATGCGTCACGCTCTTCCTTAGTGATAACACGGTCCTTATTGCGCTCACGTGCCTCCATTTCAGCGTTCAGCTGTGCTTCTATTTCGGCCTTAAGTCGCTCCTGTGCTTCCTCCTTTGCCTGCTTCTCCTCGGCAAACTGCTGCGCAAGCGCCTTTGCACGGTCCTCGTATGCCTGCATCTCGGTATCCGTTACAGCAGACTCTGCGGGCTTATCCTCCACTATCTCATCCACATCGAACAGCTCGTTTCTGTCCATCCTGTGGTTGATGGTATTAAGTGCCGCACCTGTGCCGAGAAGTATCCAGAACACGGGAGCCACCGATACAACAGAGTCGTTGAAGAAACCTGCCACAAGATATCCTATTATCGCCAGCATGACCGATATACCATATATCTGCTCGATACGGTACTGCTTTTTCAGCGCATACAGCCTGAAGCAGTCAACGACATACAGACCGCATATCGCAAGGAATGCGATAAGCGCCACAAGACCGTTGGAAATGAATATCTGAAGATACAGATTATGCGGCTTATCAACAGTGATATGGAAGCCCTCGCCGTAGGCATAATATTTTGCAAGATAGTCATTCTGCGGGAATACATACGGGAATGTATCCGGACCATATCCGATAAGCAGACACTCGTCCAGCAGGGGGATGGTCCTTGACCAGATATAACCTCTTGAGGAGCCAAGCTTCTCCTTGCCCTCGAAACCTATCGCCTCTGCATTTATCGGCTTTACCTTGTTGTTGGAGTCTTTATATACAAGATGTAACTGCTTGTCGTTGAACAATACAAAATTCAGACTATGGCTTGCTTTTTTATTGCCATCAAACCACATTTTCATAACGTTGCCGTAATCGGGATTATTGTCCTCGCTTGTTATCTCAAGGTGAAGTCCCTTATGCTTTTCAGCGTCCAGCTCAGCAGCACCTGTTGAAAGACTTTCAATGATATTTCCGTCGCCGTCGGTGAAATTGTAGCAGCCATCCTCTGCGCTGAACTTAACATTAAGCTCATCAGACTGGGTTACAAAAGTAACACTGCCATCCTTGTTATGGAGTATCTCCCTTACAGGCAGGGTGGAATACATGTCTGTGGTATCCTCAGCGGGAAGCACCAGCTCAAGCGCATCGCTGACGAGAGAGGGAATTCTGCTGAACAACTTGTTATCAAGTGCGAAATTAGCACCAACCAGAAGCACTACACCCGCCGCAACTACCGATACAGATATCTTCCAGTGACGGATAAGCACCCTTGCAAACACAACTACACCTACAACGACTACCACTGCTACCGCAACCACACCACTTCTTGCGGAGCTTGCGAACAGCATAAAAACAGATATAAGATCGAACAGTACGAAAAGAATTCTTTTCCAGATACCCTTCTCACCGATAGCCAGAACAGTAAACAGCGGGATTATCATGCCTGTAAAGCTGCCCACATAGTTGTAGTGATAGAGCGTACCATACATACTCTGCGGCGCTATTCCTGCCTGGTTGATATCTATTACATCCTTGTACTGGCTGTCGATAAAGAAGCTCTTGAGGAAATCGATATGGAAAACGCTGTTTCCCGTATACTGGAACATACCGTGAATGAAGTTCACACCCGTACATACCATCAGAGCTATAACGACATATCTGAAGTTCTGGGTCTTTCTGAAAGCGAACATCGTAAACAGGAACAGAACAAAATAGCACGCCGTGGTATAGAAGCCCTCAGCACGGTCATGAATACCATAGAACGCAACTTCCTGAAACTGAGAACACAGTGCGGAAGCCAGCGCCATTATAACATACAGTGCAGATGCGCCTGTATACACCCACATTTTCTTGTCAATGCGGCGGAAAAGGAACACACAGCACACCGCCGCAACAGCGAGCATTATAAGTGCAAACAGCACAACAGCAAATGCCTTGCACTGCGAGTAGATATCCATCAGGTAGAATACATTATCCTTCGACAATGCCGCACCAAAGATATTATAGGTTTTCACCGATTCGTAGGCAACAAGTGTCGCCTGTGCAAGGATAGGTATTATACCCAGCGCCAGTACAGCGGGGAAGAATATGGCAAGCGCCATATAATCGATCTTCTGCTTTTCTTTATTCATGAAATGTTTCTCCGGTTTATGTGTTTTTTTCTCTGTCGTTTTCAGCTTTTCCTTGTTGATAAATCCGCTGAGAACAGTCTTTACAAGAATCGATATATCAAGGAAGATATCCCAGTTTTCTATGTATCGGATATCATATTTGATACGTTTTTCTATCGATGTATCCCCTCGGTAGCCCTTAATCTGTGCAAGACCCGTAATTCCGGGTTTTACCTGATGCTTTATCATGTACATCGGGATGCTCTGCTTGAAATTCTCAACAAAGTGCGGTATCTCGGGGCGGGGTCCCACAAGGCTCATATCGCCCTTCAGTACATTGAAGAACTGTGGAAATTCATCTATCGAGAACTTCCTTATAAATGCGCCGAAACGTGTCTTTCTCGGGTCGTTGTCTGTACTCCATGCGGTATCGGACTGGTCGTTATCCCTCATGGACTTGAGCTTATACATGGTGAATATCTTTTTATTCAGACCGACACGCTGCTGCTTAAAGATGACCTTTCCGCCCATTGTGGCCTTTATAACTATCGCCGCAACAAGCATAACAGGCGATGTCACTATAAGCAGGAACAACGATCCCACTATATCCATCGCTCTTTTCAGGAATGCGTTTGCCTTATTATCAAGCGGTATCCTGCGGATATTGAGCATCGGTATTCCGCCGACCACGTCTATGGATGGGTTTGCACTCATGTACTTATATATGGCGGGGATAACAGATATTTTTGTACCCGTAAGCTCGCATGCCTCAACCGCAGTACCGAGATGCTCCATCTCGTCCGAGTCAAGCGCACATACTACCTCGCTGTAACTGGTCTTGTCAAGCACATCGAAAATATCTTTGTATCCGCCAAGCTTTTTTGCGTCAAGCGTTCCCGTATCCGAGATGTAACCTGCACACTCAAAGCCCATGTGACTTTCTTCTATGATGGTGTTCAGATAGGTCTCAGCGGTTTCTCCTCCTCCTATTATTACCACGTATTTCTTGTTATAACCACTTTTTCTGAAATGCTTGAGCGTCTGACGGAGTATAAAACGCTTGGTGGTAATAAGCACAAGGTCAAGTACGAGGAACAATGCCAGCGCAAATCGTGAGAAGTTTATTATCTTCACGACATACAGCATTGCAACGATGATAAGACCGTCTATCAGGAATGCCTGGAATATTTTTTTTAACTCACGTGTGAAACGCACTGCACGGTGAGAATCATACAATCCTGCGGTGCTGTATGTGATAAACTGGATGGGAATATATACGAGAGCCAGCTTGATATAATCGATAAGGGGGTAATTCTCCTCGAAATCCAGCAGGAAGAATACGATAAGATATGATGCGATAACTGCGATAACAGAAACAACAGCGTCACTCAGGACGTTCAGTCTGTTAAGCAGCTTCTGATTTTCTTTAATCATATATCCTCCCTTCCGACATCATATTTCTGATCTCTGTTTTTGAACATAATACATCAATCATAATTATATCACATTTTACACTGCGGTGCAACAAGCACTATAACTAATTTCGCCAGCGCTTATCTGCTTTTTTTGACATAATGCAAAAAGCTGTTTATTATTTTTACTTTATTTTTTAATTTTACCCCAATAAGTCAAAAAGGCAGAGCTTTTCTCTCTGCCTTTCTTCGATTATGAAGCCTTGTTTCCTTTATTTACTCGCAGGAAATTTTACCCTCCTCACACTGAGTGAAGGTCCCTCTGCTGCACTGCAAGACGGTCGCAGCGCTCGTTTTCCTCGTGACCTGCGTGACCCTTTATCCAGCAGAATTCCACCTCGTGCACCTCCAGAAGCTGAAGGAGCTTCTCCCACAGGTCGGGATTGAGTGCGGGCTTGCCGTCGCCTTTCTTCCAGCCACGCTTGCGCCAGCCGACAGCCCAACCATTTGTGATGCCATCAACCACATACTTGCTGTCCGTTGTCAGCTTTACTTTACATGGGAATTTCAGCGCAGACAGCGCCTCTATCACGCCTGTAAGCTCCATTC
>JAFSHE010000063.1 GCA_017440445.1 Oscillospiraceae bacterium
GGTCGCACCGAAATTCCTCAATCTTCATTAATTCCCGTCTTTTAACTAAAACAAGCCCCGCCGTTAAGTAGGCAGGGCTTGAAGCTTTTATAGAGTTTATTCGCTTTCCTCGTTTGCAGAGGCGGTCTTTTCCGTTGCGGGTTTAGACTTCATAAACATCGCCACCAGCGTCAGCACCATCAGTACTGATATTATGACATCCACCCATGATGTATATGCCATGTGGTATCCGAATTTACCTGTGGGGAGTATGCGCTGCATAGCTATCTCAGCTGCGTTTGCTGTGGAGGTTATACGCTCGCTCACGCTGTATGGATCGATAACATCCGCAAGAATGACTGCGACTGCATTTGCGAGAGTTGCTGTTGCAGTGGTAAGACCCACTGTACACAGCAGTGTGCGGGTGTGTTTGGTCTCATTGCCTGTAAGCAGCTTTGCAAGCTGCATGAAGAATATCGCTGCTCCTATGATGGTAAAGCATTCGATAAGATACTCGGGGATGCTTGCAACTGCCATCCTGTCAAGGAAAACTCCTATGCCTCGCAGAGTGTAATACAGTGCGGGGACGACCAGTGAGAAGGCGAGCAGCTTGCTTATCTCCTTCTTGTAAAGCACGATGAAGCCGAGTATCAGCATTATCGCACCGAAAACAAAATCGATAAACACTATAAATCCCGAGGGCGTAAGCGCCTGTGTCTGCATATAGCCCTCGTACGCTGTCATAGCTCCTGCGAGAAGCAGCGGGAAACCAAGCATTACAGCCCTTCCATCCACCATTACGGAGATGTCATTTGTGTAGTACGAGCTGTTTTTCTTTTTGTCCGTCAGGATACCGAGCAGCGTAACTGCTATCAGCGTGACGAGCATAAGCCCGTAGAAGCTGAAATTGATAAGGAAACCGTTATCCTTCAGCAGAAAGCCTGTTTCCATATCTGTACCGCCCGCTATCTGTACGAACCTTGCGACTGTCAGCAACACGAATGCAGGCGCTGCTGCGATAAGTGAAAGCATACTGTTTTTTTTCATTGATACACTCTTTCAAAAATCAACGCTTGTCCAGGGGAACATATTTTCTGTTTACATTGATGGCCTTGTATGCGGGACGGATGATACGCTTGCCGTTTATCATCTCCTCCATGCGGTGAGCGCACCAGCCTGCCATTCTTGCACATGCGAACAGACCTGTGTACATCTCTACGGGTATCTTCAGCATCTTGTATACAAGACCTGAATACATGTCCACGTTTGCGCATATATCTTTAATAGCGCCGCGCTCCTCAGCAAATACCCCGGGAGTAAGTCTTTCGATGGTGTCGAGCAGCATGAACTCTGCCTCAAACTCTGTACCCTTTGCGAGCTTCATAGCGTTCTCCTTGAGGATAACAGCTCTGGGGTCGGACAGGGTATATACTGCGTGTCCCATACCGTAGATAAGACCCGAGCGGTCGCCCTCCTCCTTGCGGAGAAGCTTGCGCAGGAATTCCTTGACCTCGGTCTCATTATCCCAGTTATGTACGCCTGTCTTGATGTAGTCCAGCATCTCCATTACCTTGATGTTTGCGCCGCCGTGACGGTGACCCTTAAGGGAACCGATAGCCGCAGCGTAAGCGGAGTAAGCGTCTGTACCGGAAGAAGAAACTGTGCGGCAGGTGAATGTGGAGTTGTTACCGCCGCCGTGTTCAGCGTGGAGCATAAGGCACAGGTCGAGCAGCTTAGCCTCCTCGGGAGTGTAGGAGCGGTCGTCACGCAGTGTGGAGAGTATGCTCTCTGCAAGGCTCTCGTCCTTGTTTATCTGGTGCATTACCATGGAGTCGTTATGGTAGAAGCGGCGCATGGTCTGATATGAGGTTACCATGATAGCGGGAAGTCTGGAGATAACAGAGATAGCCTTCAGCATCTCGCTCTCAATGGACTTGTCCTCGGGAGAGGAGTCATAGCTGTACAGAGTCAGTACGGACTGCGCCATCTTGTTCATAATGTTAGGCGAGGGGTTACGCATGATAACATCCTCACTGAAATACATGGGAAGCTCACGGTACTCTGCAATAAGTCTGGAGAAATTAGTAAGCTCATCCTCTGTGGGAAGCACGCCGAACAGCAGCAGGTGAGCTACCTCCTCATATCCATAGCGGTTATCGTTGATAACACCCTTTACAAGGTCCTTTATGCTGTAACCACGGTAGATAAGCTCGCCCTCGATAGGCTGCTTGTCGCCCTCGCTGAGTACGTAGCCGTGTACGCAGCAGACATTGGTGATACCTGCAACTACGCCCGAGCCATCCGAGTTTCTCAGTCCGCGCTTAACGCCGAATTTATTGTAAAGACCGCCGTCTATTACACTGTTTTCTACAAAGTCCTCGCACATGTGCTGTAATGTGGAGGAGGTCTTTAATTGTTCCATCTTCTTCATGTGAAATTGCCTCCTGTTTTATTTCTATATTTCGGAAAACATAAATAC
>JAFSHE010000064.1 GCA_017440445.1 Oscillospiraceae bacterium
AACAGGATACTCTACTTTTGTAAGCAGAGAAAGCGTGGAAAAATATATGGAGATGGGCTTCTGTCATTTCAAGATAGAGGGCAGAGTGCTTGACCATGCGAATGTTATCGAAAGCTATGTGTACTATATGGTAAGACCTGAGTATCGTGATAAGATCCGTCTTGAGCTGCTTACAAGAGAGGTGAGAACACTTCCATCTCCCCCGATGGAAAGACGTTTCTATGATGAGAACGGAAAACCTATCCGCAGAAGATGATACAGGTACGATGTTTTTGACATCATAAAGCGGTTTTAAATAACATATATTCCTAAAATCTGCGTGTTTTGCCTTTAATTTTATAAAATTTGACTATTGCAATTCAATGGTTGATATGTTATACTAATCTAAAAGAAAAAACGTTTTCTTTTGCAGGCATGGCATGTCTGTTATCATAGCATTATTAGGATACCGTTTAGGAGGATATAATCAATGACTAATGTAGAACTCGTTGAAAAGATCAAGGGCTATCTTAAGGGCAGTAAGACCAAGGCAAAGAAATTCGAGGATCTGGTAGCAGTCAACTTCACACTTATCGGCTACGATGATGATCTTTATATTGAGGTTAAGGACGGCGTGCTGGATGTAAATCATTATCACTATGATGACTTCCAGGCTAACGTTTCCGGTGCTCCCGAGAATATCGACAAGATATTCGCAGGTGAGATAGATATGGATAAGGCTATCGAGGAGGGTCTTGTACAGGTAACAGGCGATGTTGCAAAGTTCAAGGCACTTGCAGTTCTTATCCCTGCAAAGAAGGACGCTAAGGCTCCTGCTGCTAAGAAGGCTGCTGCAAAGGCTCCTGCTGCTAAGAAGGCTGCTGCAAAGGCTCCTGCTAAGAAGGCAGCTCCCGCTAAGAAGGAGGAGAAGCCCGCAGCTAAGGCTCCCGCTAAGAAGGCTGATGTGAAGGCAGAGGTAAAGGCTGAGCCTAAGGTAGAAGTAAAGGCAGAGGCTAAGGCTCCCGCTAAGAGATGCTGCAAGAGCAAGAAGTAATTCTGTAAAAGGTGAATAAATGTCCGCTGATATTTTGGCGGACATTTTTTGTGACAAAAATGGGTAAGGTAATAGATTTTTTCAAAGGAAACGTGGTGCTGACGATATCCTTGTTGGTAGCAGTGGCTTCTGCGTTTGTGGTTCCGCCGAGTGGAGCTTATCTCGGATATGTTGACTGGTCGGTGATAATACTGCTGTTCTGCCTGATGGCAGTGGTGGCAGGTCTTAGGAACCTCGGAGTGTTCGATGTGCTTTCCAAAGCACTGTTGTCTAAGACAGGCTCGGCAAGGATGATAGCTTTCGTGCTGATGAATCTGTGCTTTTTTGTATCAATGCTGGTCACTAATGACGTAGCACTTATCACGTTCGTGCCGCTGACATTGGGATTGTACTCAGGTGCGGGAATGGGTGCACAGCTTATCATGACTGTGGTCATTGAAACTGCCGCTGCAAATCTCGGCAGCATGATGACGCCTATCGGAAATCCGCAGAATTTATTCCTGTTCCGTTATTACGAGATGGGTATTGGCGATTTTTTCGGTGCAGTGCTTCCGCTGGGGATAGCAGGCTACATACTGTTGTGTTTTTCTGTGCTGTTGGTGAAGAAAGGCGCAGTAAAAACCTCAGGTGAGCCCCCTGTGCTCAGAGCAGGTTGGAAATTCTGGCTGTATGCTGCATTGTTTGTTGTATGTGTGCTGGCTGTTGCGGGAATAATAAATGTGTACATCTGCCTTGCAGCGACTGCCATATCGGTTGCAGTGTCTGATTACAAGCTGTTTGCGCGGATAGATTATCCGTTGCTTGCGACCTTTATATGCTTTTTTGTATTCGTCGGAAATATCGGCAGTATAGATGCTGTGGAGAGCTTTGTGTGCGGAATTCTCGCTGAAAGGGAGCTTCTTGTGTCGGCACTGCTGAGTCAGGTGATAAGCAACGTCCCCGCTGCTGCTATGTTGGCGGGCTTTACGGAGAATTCCGCAGAGCTTCTCCGAGGAGTAAATATCGGTGGTCTGGGAACTCCTGTTGCGTCGCTTGCAAGTCTTATATCCTACCGATTTTACAGCGCAGACAAGGACGCAGAAAAGGGAAGATACATGGCTGTATTTATGTGCATTAATGTCATAATGCTTGTTATTATGCTTGTGTTTGGGATGTTTTTGCTGTAAATACTTGAAAAATGACGCAGAAAGTAGTACAATTAGAGTACCGAATAAATAAGGAGGGCGCTTATGAAGATACTGGACAAGCTTTTTCACCTGAAAGAAAATAAAACAGATGTAAAGACCGAGATAATCGCAGGAATAACAACATTTATGACGATGGCGTATATCCTTGCTGTAAACCCGAATATTCTCGCACAGGCGGGAATGGACCGTGACGCAGTATTTACCGCTACTGCACTCAGTGGTTTTATCGCTACGATGATAATGGCGTTTATGGCAAATTACCCCTTTGTTCTTGCTCCCGGTATGGGTCTTAATGCGTATTTCACATATACTGTGGTGCAGAATATGGGATACTCCTGGCAGGAGGCGCTCGCCGCTGTATTGGTAGAGGGTATCGTATTCATCATCATGTCGCTTACCAATGTGCGTGAGGCGATATTCAACGCTATTCCGCTCAATCTGAAGAATGCGGTGACTGTCGGTATAGGACTTTATATCGCATTTATAGGACTTCAGAATGCGGATATCGTTGTGGACAGCTCAACGCTTGTAACGGTGTTCTCGTTTACAAATTCCGTAGAGAGCGGTACGTTCAATTCACAGGGAATAGCGGTCATACTTGCACTGGTAGGAATACTGATAACCGCTATACTGATGGTACGCAAGGTCAAGGGCGGAATACTGTGGGGCATCCTCGCCACATGGGTGCTTGGTATGGTTTGCCAGCTTACAGGTCTTTATATTCCCAATGCTGAGCTTGGATATTACAGCCTTTTCCCCGATTTCAGCAACGGAATTTCCGTACCCTCACTGGAGCCTATCGCATTCAAGATGGATTTCAGCAGAGTGCTGTCACTGGATTTTCTTGTGGTGATATTTGCATTCCTGTTCGTTGACCTTTTCGATACACTGGGAACACTTATGGGCGTTGCATCCAAGGCAGATATGCTCGATAAGGACGGTAAGCTCCCCAAGATAAGAGGTGCGCTTATGGCTGACGCTATCGGTACTACTGCGGGCGCAATGATGGGAACCTCTACTGTTACCACCTTCGTTGAGAGTGCTTCGGGCGTTGCAGAGGGCGGAAAGACAGGTCTTACCGCTTTTACATCGGGTCTGCTGTTTGCGGTTTCTCTGGTGCTGTCGCCTATATTCCTTGCTATCCCGGGCTTTGCTACTGCGCCTGCCCTTGTCATGGTCGGCTTCCTTATGATGACAAACGTCACAAAGATAGATTTCAGTGATTATACCGAAGCTATCCCCGCATTCATCGCAATAATGGCTATGCCTTTCATGTACAGCATCTCTGAGGGTATCGGAATGGGATTTATCTCATACGTGGTCATTAATCTTGCAGCCGGCAAGTATAAGAAGATATCCCCGCTGATGTACGTGCTTGCAGCGCTGTTCGTGCTGAAGTATATTATGATCTGATGATAGATTGACCGTGATAATTTCATGAAATTTATAATTTGCCCGCCTGGCATGCAACAAGGTACTTGCAATAAAATGTGAAATGTGCTACAATATAAGTACCAAAAACTCATAGAAAGAGGTAATCACAATGGATATCAAGGCAAAGATCGACGAAATAGTTGAAAAGGTAAAGAACGACGGCAATTTTGCTGAGAAGTTCAAGAATGAGCCTATCAAGGCTGTTGAGGAAGTGCTTGGCGTTGACCTTCCCGATGACGTTATCCAGAACGTTATCGACGGTGTTAAGTCCAAGGTAAGCTTCGATGGTATCGCTGATAAGATTGGTGGACTCTTTGGCGGCTTCGGCAAGAAGGATTGATCTATGATCGATTTGCTC
>JAFSHE010000065.1 GCA_017440445.1 Oscillospiraceae bacterium
AGCAACCTTATCTCTCAATATGATACCCAGACTGTGGCGACCCATGGCATTCATAGCTTTACGACGTTTTTTCCAGTAAGCAAGGAAAAAATACAGGGATGTGAAAACTATAATAAGTCCAAATACAATACCCGCAAGGAGCATCAGCATTTTTCCATCGCGCTCCCAGTTGCCGCAGGTTATCAGCACAAGGAAAAATCCGATTATTCCTGCACCCGTTGCAATAAGCACCCAAAGAAGTTCATCTTTTTTCAAGGAATATTCCTCCAGAAACCAACATTCTCTTAGTTAGCAAGATTTTTAAGTGCGTACTTGATTATCTCCTCCACAGAGGAATCTGGATCTACGCCTGCGATAGCAGCCTGTGCCTGAGGCATTCCGAAGCCAAGCACGCAAAGTGCTGTAAGCGCCTCTGACACATTGTTTCCACCTGCCATCTGAGCAGGAGCAGCGGCAAAATCCGCAGCGGATATCTTCTGTTCCTTTGCGACCTTGTCCTTAAGCTCCAGAACTATCCTCTGAGCTATCTTCGCACCTATTCCGGGTGAACGTGTCAACGTTTTGCTGTCGCCTGTTGTAATGCACAGCGCAAGCTTGGACGGAGTTATATCCGACAAAATAGCAAGAGCCGCTTTGGGACCGACTCCCGACACGGAAAGAAGCTGCTTGAAGCATGCAAGCTCTGCCGTATCGGCAAAACCGAAAAGGTCCACCGCATCCTCACGCACATGGAGATATGTAAACAGCTTTACTTCACCGCTTGAACCGATCTGCTTCAGCGTATTCAACGTGGTGCGGCACTCATAGCCTACTCCTCCGCACTCCACGACTGCAAGCGACGGCTCGGTATGTACAAGCTCTCCTCTTAAACTGTATATCATGGTTTCTTACCTCTCTCCCTTGCCATTATTCTCGACAAAGCAGACCCGCTGGAATGTCCGTGACATATAGCCAGTGCCACAGCGTCAGCGGTATCGTCGGGCTTCGGGCATTCAGGAAGCCGCAGGATGTTCTTTACCATCTCCTGCACCTGATGCTTCTCCGCCTTGCCGTAGCCAACGACAGCCTGTTTTACCTGCAAGGGTGTATATTCGTATATTTCCGCACCATGCTGCGCCGCAGAAAGGACGATTACTCCTCTCGCCTGCGCCACATCGATGCCAGTTGTTTTATTATTTGTAAAATACAACCGCTCGATCGACATACAATCAGGTCTGAACATCTCAAAAATACTATTCATATCATTGTATATCTCGCTCAGCCGCTGTTCAAACGGAGTTCCCGCCTGAGTTGTTATTGCTCCATAATTCACCACGGAGAAATTATGTCCGTCATAATCCAGTACACCGTAGCCAACGATAGCGTAGCCCGGGTCGATTCCAAGTATACGCATCAGGTGTAGCTCTCGTTATCAGTGATATAATGCCTTACTCTCAGCGGAATGCCCATCTTGTCAGCAAGTGCCTGACAACGTGTTATCTCATCCTCAGAAATGATATCCACGACAGTAAAGGCAACAGAAGAACATATCTCCTTCATATCCTCTGCGAATTTCAGCATTACATCAAAGCTCTTTTCGCCAAAAGAAGGTCTTGTAACCTCGTTATAACGCTTTGCGTCAGGTGCATTAAGACTTATCGAAACACTGTCGATAAGTCCCTTAAAGGATGCAACATCAAAATCAGGATGTATGAGCTTTACAAGGCCGTTGGAATTAAGTCTAATCCTCATATCGGAATTCTGCTTGATATACTCAGCCACACGCACAAGCATGTCCGCACGGACAGTAGGCTCTCCATAGCCACAGAAAACAGCATCGCTTATACCTGTCTTGTCAAAAGCATCAAAAGCGGCTGTAATCTCCTCAAAAGTTGGCTCATGCTCCAGCCATAGACTGTCGTTATCCTTAATGGAATCCGCATTATCACGCAGACAAAATACACATCTGCATGGACATCCGTTTGTTATATTGATATACATCTTACCTTCAAATTTATAGAAAATCGTCATAGCACATACCTACCCAATATATATTTAATCATTTTATTATATCATTATATCGTGGATTTGTCAAATATTTTTACTTATTTATATGCATAATTCACAGTTTTTTCATCTTTTTAATCTATAACACGATATCATAACTTCAAAGATCACAAAAAAGACCGCTCTCGTAATACCGAAAGCGGTCTGACATGTTTTTAAAAGGTCTTATCTCTCTCCTGCTCATCAGGGGAATTCTTTATTCGATCAATAGTATCAAGGAATAAATTCTGAATAACACGGTTGAAATCCATACTTATATCCAGCAACTTGCTTTCAAGCACAAAGCCGCCTGCCATGGATTTATGTCCGCCGCCGCTGCCGATAGACTTAAGCGCAAGCGACGCTATCTGACCTGCGTTAAGCTCCTCAAGCTCAGAACGTATCGAGAATTTGAAACCGTTCTCCCTTCTCGAATATACAACAGCAAATGTAACAACATCAAGATTAAGGATAAAGTCGGATATCGTCGCTACGAATGCATCTGCACAATCGAAATTAAGGAATGCAAAAGCTACTCCATTATAGATGTCGATATTTCTCATGGAGTCAACAAACGCTTCAAGCTCGTCATACTGTATAACTCCTGACTGGAAACGTCGGATAAGGAGTCCGTTCGCACGTGGGAAAAGATACTTGTATATCTCCACATCAAGCTCTGTAACACCTCTTGTGAAATCCCTCGTATCCATCTTCAGACCATAAAGAAGTGCAGTAGCAACATCCTGCGGCATATCGATATTATACAGACGATAATAGTCTGCAATTATAGTTGAGCAGCTTCCCACAATACGGATATCCTTGTATTTGTAGTCAGCCTCAACAAAGGTG